>DATJPH010000605.1:0-9005 GCA_035506475.1 Bacteroidota bacterium
CTCCGGCATCGGCAGGAACGCCGAGCTCCGGCTGAACGGCCTCCGCATACGGCTCCTCTCGGCCATCTCCTGGGGGTTCTGGGGGATGAACGGTCTCTGGCCGACCCCGGCGCTCGCCGAGCGCGAAGTGAGGGACGCAAAAGCGTTCGGGATGAACTGCATACAGTTCCACAGGAACGTCGGCAAGCCCGAAGTCCTCGACGCGCAGGACAGGCTCGGCCTCCTCCGCTACATGGAGCCGGGGGGAGGCCAGACGGCGCTCGGGGAGAAATTCAGCCTCTACGCGCCCTCCCCTTCAGGCCCCGTCGACGATTCGGGGAGCGGGGGAGAGGCCGGGACGTTCGCCGAGCGCTACATGGAGGAGAAGATCGTCAGGATGGTGCGTGATGAGCGGAGCCACCCCTCGCTCATCATGTACTCGCTGCAGAACGAGATCCACCCCGATCTCCGGAACCCCCGGATATTCCACATGCTCCGGCTCGTGCACCGGGAAGACCCCTCGAGGATCGTCGTACTCAAGTCGGGATTCCCGGAGAACAACCCTGTGAACCAGGCATGGATGATGCCCTACGACGACAGCGTCTACTGCGACAGGGGGAACGGGTATTCCGGGTGGTGGGACGCGCACACCGTGGGGGGGCCGGGAGTCTGGAAAGATGAGATGTACCGGTCTCCCCGGGATTTCACGCACCGCTCCACGAACGGGAAGGAGATCGTGGTCTGGGGCGAGATGCTCGGTTCGGCTTCGCCCGATAACCACGCCGCGATTGTCCGGGAGATAGGATCGCACGGCGGCTCGTCGTATGATCTCGCCGATCACAGGGAGATACTCGCATCCTATGACCGGTTCATCGACAGGTGGAATTTCCGGCGCGCATTCCCCTCCGCCGAATCGCTCTTCACCTCCGTGGGGGACAGGGCGTATGATTTCTGGGGGAGAGTGATCGAAACGGCGCGCCTGAGCGATGAGAACGATTTTCTTGTCATGAGCGGATGGGAATCGACCGCGATCGAAAATCACTCGGGGCTCGTCGATAACCTCCGGCAGTTCAAGGGAAACCCGGCGCTGCTGGCTGCCCGCACCGCGCCGCTCCGCCCGGTGATCAAGACCGTCTCCAATGTCGTCGCGCGGGGCTCCGGCGTCACGGCCGCGATTTTTCTCCTGAACGAATCCCACGCCGTTCACGGCGACAGGATGCGCGTCTCGCTTAAGGGTCCCACGGGGACCGCCGTCCCGGTCGGGTCATACCCGATCCCTCCGTACAGTGAGGGGACGTTCGTCTATCATGTCGCCGACAGCATCCGGCTCCTGCCGTTTGCCCGGGCGGGGAAGTACGCGATACTCGCTGAAGTGACGGGTGGCGGGGGTGGGTCCTGGAGCGAAGAGATACTCGTTGTCGATACTCTCTCATCGGTCCCTCTCCCCTCGCGTGTCGGCATGATCTCGGTGTTCCCCTCGCTCATCAGGCCGTTTGAGCCGCTCCCCGGCGTCCATGTGGAACCGTACAGGGAGGGGGAGGAGTACGATCTGATCATTGCGGCGAACAGGTTTGTGACCCCCCCGGCGGCCTCGGTCGAGCCGGACAGAGTGATAAAGGGGACAGACGATCCTGAGCTCTACCGCTCGATTCACTACGGGACCCCCGAGAATTTCGATTACATATTTTCAGGCCTCAAAGACGGCCCCCTTCACGTCACGCTCAAGTTTGCGGAGATCGTCCGGGACGCTCCGGGGATACGCGTCTTTGACGTCGCGCTGAACGGAAAGACCGTGTTGAAGGATTTTGACGTCTTCGCCGCCGCGGGGGGGAAGAACATCGCGTTCGACACTTCGTTCGTCGTTCCGTCGTCCGGCGGCATACTCAGGATAACGGTCCCCCGCGTCGCGGCGGGGAGCGCCAGGATCTGCGCGATCAAGGTCGACGACGGGGAGACCGTGATCGCGGTCAGGTGCGGCGGGAAACCGTACAGGGACACGAAGGGACTCCTCTGGGGGACCTATGAGCCGTCGGTCCGGATAAGCCGGGACGTTGTCGCGCAGGTGCGGCAGGGTACCCCCCTGCTGATACTTTCGGACGGGGAGGGGGCGACGACGTCGTACGCCTCGACGCTCCAGAGCCTGGGGGTGTTGAAATACGAAGGATATGTCGGGGAAGCCCGCGCCTCCTGGATGGGCTCCTGGTATTTTGTGCGGAATCATCCCGTGTTCGAGGGTCTTCCCGTCGACTGCGCGATGGGGAGCACCTACCAGGTTGGTGTCGAGAATTCCGGGGGCGTCATCGTGGACGGGCCCGGCGTCGACGTCGTCGTCGGCTATTCGCGTGACCACGACAGGAACATCGGGGCGGGGACATTCACGGCGTCGCTGGGGAAAGGGAAGATACTCTTCCACTGCATACCGGGCGTCGTCTCGGCACTGAATTCGCCCGGGGGGCCGGGAATGCATCCTGTTCTTCTCCGCCGTCTCATCGCCAACTCGCTCCACTACCTGACGAAGTGAGTCATTGCGAGCGGAGCGAAGCAATCACCGTGACGCAACCCAAATAGACCATGACCTCCCGTCTCCTCATACGCAACATCATCGCCCGCCGCCCCGTCCCCCGGTGCGGGTTCTGGATGGGGAATCCCCACCCCGACACGCTCCCGATATACTACAGGTATTTCGGCGTCGACTCGCTCGAGGGGCTGCATCTGAAGCTGAAGAGCGATTTCCGGTGGATCACGCCTCAGTTTATCGACTCGACGTACCGCCACCCGCAGGGGAAGGGGATATTCGATATCTGGAAATACAAGAAAACGCTCGGCGACCCGGGGCCTCTGGCCAATTGCACGACGGTTGCCGAGGTTGAAGCCTACGACTGGCCGAGCCTCGAGTACCTGGATTTTACCGAATGTATTGCCCAGCTCCGGGCCGCCGGCGAATGCTACCGGGCGAGCGGATTCTGGTGCCCGTTCTTTCATGACGTCATGGACCTCTTCGGCGTCGAGTGCTTCATGATGAACCTCCACGAGCGGCCCGATGTGGTCCACGCGGTCCTTGACAGGGTCTGCGGGTTCTATTACGAGGCGAACGAGAGGTTCTACCGCGAAGCGGGGAGCGAGGTCGACGGGTTCTTCTTCGGGAACGATTTCGGGACGCAGAGGGATCTCCTTGTGAGCCCCTCGCAACTCGAAGAATTCATATTCCCCTGGTTCCGGAAATTGACCGGGCAGGCGCACAGGTTCGGCTACCAGGTGATACTTCACTCGTGCGGCTCCGTCCACCGGGTGATCGGGACGCTGATCGACGGGGGGGTGGAATGCCTGCACCCGCTCCAGGCGCTCGCGGGGAATATGGACGCCGCGACGCTCGCGAGGGATTTCAGAGGGAAGATCGCGTTCCTGGGGGGAATCGACACGCAGGATCTTCTTGTCAACGGTACGCCGGAGGAAGTGAAGGCGGACGTACGCCGCGTGAAATCACTTCTCGGGCCCCACCTGATCGTCAGCCCGAGCCACGAAGCGCTTCTTCCGAATATCCCGCCCGAGAATGTCGTTGCGATGGCGGAAGAGGCGACCGCGCCGTACTGATTGCCCGGGTCACCCTTCAGAGCGCGGAATCGTCTTTCGGCCGCGGGACGTTCGCCCAGTGCCCCGAGCGGTCTGATCCGCGGCAGATGATGCTCACCTTGTTCCAGTCCCAGTACGCCCTCACGTCGGGCGGGCAGTAGCGGAGCGTGAGCCCGCACCTGCGGCGCTTCGACATGTTGGGGAGCGAGCCGTGTATGAGGAGGTCCGAGTGCATGGAGATCTCCCCCGCCTTCAGCTCCACGTCCTGGGGCGTGCCGAAACTCTCCGCCCCCTCGATCGTCTGTGTGAGCACGTTCGATTCCGAGGGGTCGCTCTCCCTGAACGAAAGGTGTCCCTGCAGGTGGGAGCGGGGGATGACGCGCATGCACCCGTTCTCGGTGTCGACGTCGTCGATCGCCAGCCAGACCGTGACGGTCTTCGAGGGGCTCAGCGCCCAGTAGGAGCAGTCCTGGTGCCAGGAGACCCCCTTCGGGTCGCCGGGGAGCTTGCAGAAATAGTGCGTCGCCCAGCAGATGATGTCAGGCCCTACGATGTCCTCGACGTAGTCGAGTATCGTCGGGGCCGTGGCGATGTCCCAGATCGTCTGCAGGCGGTCCTGGTACCTGTCGATCGCGTAGCTCCCCTTCCCTGCTTTGATGAAATTGTCGAGGACTCTGTCGGACCTGTTCCTGACCTCCCGCGCCTGCAGGCCGTCGAAGACGCGGAACCCTGTGAGGTAACCGTCTTCGTTGAACGCGCGGACCTGGCCCGGCGTCAGTTTTTTCGGCTTTGGATTCCGGACGGGGAAGAACCGGAGTTCGCGGTTCAGCCTGGAGACTTCGATGTCGTGCTGGCTCACGGGGGAATTCCTGATTATGAATATGTGCAGTGACGTGCTTCGTCTGCAAACGCCTCAAGGAGCGGGAGGTCGGCCTCGAAGAAATGGTCCGAGGGGGAGAGTATGTAGCCTCCCCCGCCGCCGGCCTCTTCGAAACACCTGCGGACCGCGGCCCGCGTCTCCTCCGGCGCGCATCCCCTGAAGTAGTGAAACTGGTCGAATCCGCCGATCATCGTCACGCTCCCGCCGATCCTCTTCTTCGCCTCGGCGAGCCTCATGTCCCCCCCCATGGCAGGGGGGGTGAACGTCTCCATGGCATCGGGCTTCATCGCCGCCAGCCGTTCAAGGAACGGCATCATCCCGCCGCACGTGTGGTAGACCACCTTCTGCCCGGCATCGTGTGCAAGAGCGATGAGCGGCGTGTCGTACGGCGCGACGAACGCGTCGAATATTTTCGGTGAAATGACCGTCGAGGAAGCGTCCCCTCCGCCGTGCTCGACGATGTCGAACCTGGCCCCTTTCATGGTCCGGATATACGCCGCCTTCCTGTCCCGGAGCACGCCGAGGAACGCGTGGACCCACTCCGGGTCGTCGTACGTCGCCATGATCAGGTCTTCGATCCCGAAGAGGACCGATGCGTCCTGCCAGCATCCCGGCTGGCCGTACACGTCGAACATCGGGAAGAACCCCCTGATCATCCCCCGCTCCCCGTACGCTTCGGCCTGGGCGTTCACCGCCGCGACGTCGCAGCGGGGTGAAGTCATGAACTCCGCGATGATGTCGATGTCGCTCTTTTCCTTCACGAGCCGCTCGGTGACCCACGAGGTATGCTCGTTGCTCTGGAGGGTTGTCGTGAGCGTCTTCTTCGGCGTGACGAATCTGTACCGGACGGTCTCGTACTGGGGGTCGGCCACCGGCTCGGGATAGATGCGCCACCTGTCGGAGACGACGCGGCGCGCCTCGAGGTAGCCGGGCACGTGGAGCGGATCGTAGTACTCGCCCCGGGATTCGTCAGGAGCGTAGGCGGCGACCCAGCGGATCGGGTCGAGGCCGAACCTCTCGAAAAACTCGTCGTTGCCGGCCCCGTTCATGAATTTCTTCAGGAATGAAGGCATGACGTGGTGCGTCGTCACGGGGAGCCTGTCCGGGATCCCCCCTGCAAGCGTCGTGCGGAACCGCTGCTTCGGTGTCATCATTCGTACACGGGCAGTCTTCTGATGTTCGTATCCGTCCACTCGTCGGACTCGTCGATGCTCTTCGACGAGAACTCCGAGACGATGGCTCCCTTCGGGCCCCCCTGGAACCAGTGGAGCGTGTTCGGGGGAATCGTGTACTGCTCTCCCGGGTGAAGGACGATCTCGTTCCAGACGGTGAATTTTTCCCTGTACTTCGCGGGGAGCTTCGCCTTCGGCTTCTCCGACGGGTTCCCCGTCGTGTAGAGATACACCTCCCCCCACCGGCACCGGAACGTCTCCTGCTTTCCGGGATTCCGCTCATCCATCGGCGGGTGGCGGTGTTCAGGGCAGGTCTGCCGGGGGAACAGGACGAGTTCCTTCGCGCAGTACCTGTCGTTGTTCTGGTAGACGACGAGCTCGAGCCCCATGTTCCTGATGTCCCCCAGCCCGAAATCGGCGACCTCGATATTTCCGGCTTCTTCCGGCGTGACGGCAATGTGCGCCTTCCTGAGGAACTCGAGCGTCCTGCGGCGCACCCTCTTTACCTGTGCTCCGTTCATTGCATGCGTCCTTCCGTTTGTTGTTCAGATTTCAAACTGCAGGCTCCCCCTCTGCGCGGCAGGGATCGCAGCGATACACCCTCCTTCATCGGGCACCGGGGGATGCTCCCCCGTGCCCACCCGTTTCCCGTCAAGCGTCATCACCCTCCGTTCCATCCGCTTCACGCCGGCAAATCGCACGGTCGTCTCCCGCCTGATCTCGCCGCTCCACTCGAGCGTGACCCGGGACGCGCCCGAGGTGCACCGGATGTGCGTCGTCCCCTCGTCCTCCCTGAAGAGGTATTCGCTCCCGGCTGAGGGGTAAACGTCAAGGACGAGCGGGGCGAGGGGGCCTTCGTAGACTCTCTTCGCCCGCGGCCCGAGCGGGATGATCGCCCCCTCGCGGACGAACAGGGGGATGCGCTCCAGCGGCACATCCGGGCGGAGCGTCTGCGGGCCTTCAATGCGGGACCCGTTCCAGTAATTAAGCCACGTGCCACCTGGAATATACGCATTTCTCCGCTCAGTTCGGTCGCATACGGGGGCGGCAAGTATCCACGGCCCGATCATGAACTCGAGGTCTTTGTCCACGACGTTCGGGTCGTCGGGGAACGCGATCGGGAGCGCCCGGAGGAGAGGGATGCCCGTCGCCGCGGCTTCGAAGGCGGTGCTGTAGATGTAGGGGAGGAGCCTGTACCGGAGGTTGATGAACTCGCGGACGATCCCGAGCGCGCGCGGGCCGAACCTCCACGGTTCGCGCGGGCTGTCGCCGTGCATCCGGCTGTGAGAGCAGAGGAGCCCGAACTGCGCCCAGCGGATGAACAGCTCCTCGGAGGGGATCCCCCTGTATCCGCCGATGTCGTTGCTCCAGAACGGGATCCCCGACATGCCGGCGGAGAGCCCTCCGCGGATCGTGCACGCCAGGCTGTCGAAGTCCGCGGCCGGGTCCCCTGACCAGCAGACGGGGTAGCGTTGATTGCCCGCCGTCCCCGAGCGGCTCCAGACGACCCCGGCCCCGTGCTCCTCCTCCGTCACTTCGAACACGGCCCTGTTGTAGAGGAGCGGATAGAGGTTGTGCATCGTCCGGCCGGTTGCACCGTTGGCAAAGAGCGCGTCTTCGGGTATGTCTTCGCCGAAATCCGTCTTGAAGACGTCCACCCCCATCCGGAGGAGCGGCCTGTGGAGATCCTTGAACCACGCGCATGCAGCGGGGGAGGTGAGGTCGATAATCGCCACCCGCGCGTTCCATGAATTCTCAGGCGCCGCCTCCCTCACGTTGCCGTCCGGCCGCGGTGCGAGCGACAGCCCGTAGTCGATCACGTACGGCGTGCCGCCGCGCCCTTTGACGAAATAGCCGTTTGCCGTCCCGGTCCTGAAGAGGTCGCTTTCCACCGAGACGTACGGGTGTTCCCAGAGGCACACCTTCAGTCCGCGCCGGTGCAGCTCCCCGATGAACTCCGCGGGGCGGGGGAATGCCTCCTCGTTCCACCTGAAGTCGCAGTAGTGCCGCCACTTCATCCACCACGGATCGATATGGACGACATCCGCCGGGATCTCGTGTGTCGAGAGCCCGCCGGCGAGCTCCTCGACCGACTTCCGGTCCCGGTATGTCCCCCCGGAGGAGACCCAGAGGCCGAATGTCCACCTGGGTGGGACGGGGGCGTGCCCTGTCAGGTCCGCGTACTGTCTCAGTATCTCCGCGGGAGCCGGTCCGTACAGTATGTATGCGTCAAACGACTCGTCCTCCGCGATGATCGTCCCGCTCTGGCATGAGGTCGTCCCCATGTCCCACGTGATCCGGGATGAGGAGTCGAGAAAGAGCCCGTACCCTTTCGTGCTCCAGAGAAAGGGGATGTTCTTGTGCGAGCGTTCGCTCGTCGAGCCGAACGCGTCCTGCGTCCAGCTGATGATCTTCTGACCCTTCTTGTCGAGCGGCGTGAACTTTTCTCCGAGCCCGAACAGGTGCTCATCCGGGGCGATGTGGAAGCTCTCCGTGACGCACGCCACCTGACCGCCGGCCCCGGCGAACCCCGCAGGTACGACAAATGGCCTCCCCAGCCCGTCGATATCGCCCGGGTTCTCTCTCCAGACGTTCTCCCCCTCGCTGCCGCTGAATGCGACATACCAGCGCTTGAGTCCAAGCGTGAGTGACAGCCGGGGGCCCTTCAGCGTGAGCGTCTCCCCGCTCTCCGATCCGCTCAGCCTGATCCCGCCTCCCGGCTTCATTGCGATCATGGGAGACGGTTCATGCGGCGTGACCCCCCCCGGTGTGATCCTGTATCTCCAGACCGAATCGGTGATCGCCTGGAACATCACGCTGGCTGTGCCGGATGATGCCGTGCGGACTTCAAGCGTGCACGTGTCGTTCTTCACGCTCCAGGTACAGGGGCCCGTCAGGGCATCGAATCCGGGGGGGGCATTGTAGGGGAGGGGATGTGCCCTCATGAGCGGCCTCCGGCGGCTCCGACCAGGGCGTAGATCTCGGCGAGGTCTGTCGTCGGCCACGTCTCGTCGACGATGCCGTTGGTGATGTCGACGTGGATGAAGAGCCCCCTGTTCGTCGTACTGGCGGATCGGAGACGCCGGACGAAATCGGCCATCCCGTTGAATTTCATATCCCTGTGGTGCCCGATCCGGGCGGCGAGGACCGCCCTTCCGCCGAACTCCCTCAGGACGGGCTCAAACGGGGCCTCGCTTGCGCCGAACTCGAGCCCGCGGAGGTTCTTCACCTTTTTCAGGCTCGGGATCTGGTGCGCCCATGCGCCGCACGAGTGGATATACACCCCGCCGAATGCTTCGGAGATCATGTTGAGATAGGGGACGCTGAACTCGTCGTGCATCGCGGCGGAGACAAGCGCGCACTCGTCGTTGGAGATCGACAGGCCGAACCCGTCAGGCATCCAG
>DATJPH010000606.1:0-17743 GCA_035506475.1 Bacteroidota bacterium
GCCCCGGAGGCGATGTAGTCGCGGTGGACCTCGCGTACGATGTCAGGGTTGGTGATATTGAGCTCGTCGAAGCACGTATTGATGAATATCCCCTTCTCGTACAGGTATGTGCCGACCCCCCCGTCGAAGACGATGACCTCGTTGTTCTGCAGACGTTCTCTGAATCCCTTCATGTTGTCTCCCGGTTAGCGAGCTTCTATTATACGAAAAAAATGCCTCGGCGCCAAAATGACAGGTTTCTTGACTCTCCAGAGCGAAATCTCTATATATAGTGGAAAACAGACCCTCCGGATGAATCGAGAGTACCACGCCTGGCAAAGCCCCTCGCTTGAGCGCAATATGGAGCTCCTCGTGTTCGGCCATGCGGGGACGCCGATCGTCGTCTTCCCCACCTCCAGGGGGAGGTTTTACGACTTTGAAGACCGGGGGATGGTGGAAGCCCTCGCGCGTCCGGTCCTGGAGGGGAGGGCGCATCTCTTCTGCGTCGACAGCGTCGATGCCGAGAGCTGGTACAACTACGGCGTCCCCCCCAGAGCGCGCGTGACGCGGCACATGGCGTTCGAGCGCTACATTCTGGAGGAGGTCCTCCCGTTTGTCGCCCGGAAAAACCCCTCGGGCCGGCTCGCCGTGGCGGGGTGCAGCTTCGGCGGCTATCACGCCGTGAACCTGGCGCTCCGTCACCCGGACAGGGTGGACGAGTGCATCAGCCTCGGCGGGGCGTTCGACATCAGACAGTTCATTGCGGGCTACTACGACAGCGACTGCTACTTCAATAACCCGGTGGACTTTCTCCCGGGACTGACCGATCCCTGGTACATTGATCGCTACAGGGGGAAGGTGGCGTTCGTCCTTGCCACGGGGGAGCGCGACATCTGCCTCGAAGAGAACGTCCGCCTCGCCCGCATGCTTCAGGAGAAGAACGTCCCGCGCACGCTCGACGTATGGGGAGACGGGGCCGGGCACGACTGGCCCTGGTGGCAGCGCATGATCACGAAGTTCGTTCACTGAAGGGGTCCGCCCGATGAAACGGATCGGCATACTGTTCGGCATGGAAAACACGTTTCCCCCCGCCGTTGTGGAGCGCATCAACAGGATGGCGGCCGAGGCCTCGGCCGACGTGCGGGCCGAGTTTGTCAGAGTCGGCACCACCGACATGGAGGTCCCCTCCAGGTACGATCTCATCATCGACAGGATCTCCCACGACATCCCGTACTACAGGGCCGTCCTGAAGCATGCGGTCCTCCACGGCGCGACCGTGATCAACAACCCCTTCTGGTGGAGCGCCGACGACAAGTTCTTCAACTACGCGCTCGCCGCACAGCTCGGCGTCGCGGTTCCCAAGACGATCCTTCTCCCCTCCCAGAAGCACCCGCCGGACACCACGTCGATGTCGATGCGGAACCTCATCTATCCCCTCGACTGGAACGACGTCTTCCGCACCGTCGGCTTCCCGGCATTCCTGAAGCCGCACAGCGGGGGAGGGTGGAAGCACGTGTACAAGGTCAACAACGAACCCGAGTTCTTCGAGGCCTACCACCGGACCGGCGATCTTGTCATGACGCTCCAGGAGGGGATCGAATTCCAGGACTACGTCCGCTGCTACGTGATCGGCAGGGAGCACGTCCGCATCATGCGGTACGATCCGCGGAGGCCGCACGAAGGGCGCTACGTGCACGATGCGCCGCCCCTCGATCCGGCGCTGGAGCGGCGGATCACGGACGACGCCCTGCTTCTCAACCGGGCGCTCGGCTACGACCTGAACACCGTCGAGTTCGCCATCCGCGACGGCATACCGTACGCGATCGATTTCCTCAATCCCGCCCCCGACGCCGATCTGAATTCCGTCGGCGCCGAGAATTTCGCGTGGGTCGTCGACGCGGTCGCCGCGATGGCCGTCGCGCGGGTGACCGGCGGCGGCGGGGCGCCCCGGGAGTACCGCTGGGCGGAGTTCCTCGGAGGCGCCGGCGCCGCGCCCCCCGCACCGCCGAAGAAACGCGCCGCCGTCCGCCGGAAGAAGGGCTGACAGGCCATGAGCACGCGCCCAAGCTTCACGCTCGGTATTGAAGAGGAATACCAGACGGTCGACCCGGTGACGCGCGACCTCCGCTCCCACATCCAGGCGCAGATCATCGCGCAGGGAAAGCTGCGGCTGCAGGAGCGCGTCAAGCCGGAAATGCACGGGTCGGTCGTCGAGGTGGGGACGGGGATCTGCCGGACGATTGCCGAGGCGCGCGACGAGGTCTTCGAGCTCCGCCGCCAGATGGTCCGGCTTGCGGAGGACAACAACCTGCGCCTGGCCGCAGCCGGCACGCACCCCTTCGCGGACTGGAAGACGCAGGACATATTCCCCGACGACAGGTACAGGACGATCGTCGAGGACATGCAGCAGGTCGCGCGCGCAAACCTGATCTTCGGTCTCCACGTGCATATCGGGATCGAGGACCGCGAGGCGACGATCCACCTGATGAACGCCGCCCGGTATTTTCTCCCGCACATACTCGCCCTCTCGGTGAACTCGCCGTTCTGGAAGGGGTACAACACGGGACTCAAGTCGTACAGGTGCAAGGTGTTCGACAAGTTCCCCAGGACGAACATCCCGGACTACTTCCAGAGCTACAGCGAGTACGAGAATTTCGTCAACCTCCTCATCAAGACGAAGTCCATCGACAACGCGAAGAAGATCTGGTGGGACATCCGCCCGCACCCGTTTTTCGGAACGCTGGAGTTCAGGGTCTGCGACATCCCGATGCGGGCCGAGGAGACGATCGCGCTTGCCGCGCTCATGCAGGCCGTCGTCGTCAAGCTGTACAACCTGTACGCCGCCAACATGGGGTTCCGCCTCTACAGGCGGGCGCTCATCATGGAAAACAAGTGGAGGGCGAGCCGGTACGGGACCGAGGGAAAGCTGATCGACTTCGGCCGGCAGGAGGAGCTCCCCGCGCGCGATCTTATCGCCGAGCTCCTGGAGTTCGTCGACGACGTCCTCGACGGGCTCGGGAGCCGTGCCGAGGTCGGCTCGATCGCGCGGATACTCGAGATGGGGACCGGCGCCGAGAGGCAGCTGCGTGTCTTCCGCGAGACGGGCGACCTTAAAGCTGTCGTCGACTACATCATCGGGGAGACCCGCTACGGGCTCTAGCATGCGCACACAGGGAACGGGTTCCCTTGACGACATCGCCGTCGGCGACGACCTCCTCCCGGGGGCGCGGAACGCCGTCAACGTCTGCCTCCGCGTGAAGCCGGAGGAGAAAGTCACGCTCATTACCGACACGGCAAGCCGTGAGATCGGGGCCGCCATCCACCGCGAGGTGCTGAAGACTGGTGCGTCCTGCAGCGTGTTCCTCCTGGAGGATTTCGGTCCACGCCCCCACGCCGCGATGCCGGCGGAGATCCTGGAGGACCTCGCCGGCAGCCAGGTGAGCGTCTTTGCGGTCCGGGGGGAAACCGGCGAGCTCGTGACGAGGATGCAGATGACGAAGGTCGTCACCGAGCACCGGATCCGCCACGGCCACATGATCAACATCAACCGGCGCATCATGACCGAGGGGATGCGCGCGGATTTTCTCGCCGTCGACGAACTGAGCACGCGCGTCTTCGACCTTGCCCGCAGCGCGAGGCGCGTCCGGGCCACGACCCCTCTCGGCACGGACATCACCGCGGAGTTGAGTCCCCGGCTCCGCTGGCTCAAAACGAGCGGGATCATCAGCCCTGACAAGTGGGGGAATCTCCCCGGCGGGGAGGTGTTCACCTCACCGGCGCGGCTCGACGGGACGTTTGTCGTCGACGGGGTCGTCGGCGACTACCTCTGCGCGAAGTACGGCGACATTGCGGCCACCCCCCTGACGATCGATATCCGGGAGAGCAGGATCAGGAGCGTCCGCTCGGCCAACAGCAGCCTGGAGAAGGAGTTCATGGAGTACTGCAGGACGGACGCCAACAGCGACCGCGTCGGCGAATTCGCCATCGGGACGAACATCGCGCTCTCGCACGTCATCGGGCACATCCTGCAGGACGAAAAGATCCCCGGCGTCCATATCGCCTTCGGCCATCCCTACACGGAGCATACCGGGGCGGACTGGGTCTCGTCGACGCACATCGACGTGGTGGGAACGAACTTCGACATCTGGATCGACGACAGGAAGATCATGGCGGGAGGCCGTTTCCTCCTCTGAGGCCGATATGATAAACGAACTCCGGAAGGCATTTAACAGCAAGTGGAGCCCCGACAGGTACCGCCGGCTCCTCGAGCGGCTTGACGCCCGGTGCGGCGCGCACGTCACCTTCCGCGTCTGCGAGACTCCCGTCTTCATCCCCCGGGATCTCCTCCGGTGCATGGAGCGGTCGGGTACCGAAATCATGGAACAGATCGTGGGAAATCCCGCATACATGGCCGCCTCCGAGCGGGCCGTCCCGGCGCGCGTGAAGGTTCCGCGGGAGGACCCGCACCCCCTGTTCGCCGCGGTCGATTTCGGGATCGAACAAAAACCGGACGGCCAGCTCGTCCCGAAGCTCATTGAGCTCCAGGGATTTCCGACGCTCTTCGCCTACCAGCCCGTCCTCTGCCAGGAATACGGCGCCGTGTACGATCTCCCCTCCGGGCTCGCCCAGTATGCCGAAGGGGTGGAGGCGGACGCGTACGAAACGCTCCTGAGGAGCGCGATCCTCGGCACGCGGGCCCCGGAAAACGTCATCCTGCTGGAAATCGACCCCCTCCAGCAGAAAACGCTCCCCGATTTCCTCCTCACGTCGAAGCTCTGCGGCATCAGCGTGGTCAATATCCGTGATATTGTCCGGAAAGGGAACAGGCTGTACTACAGGAAAGGGGCAACTCTCGTCCCGGTCGACCGTATCTATAACAGGATTATTCCCGAGGACCTGGCGAACTCAGGCGCCCGGCTCCGCTTTGACATGAGCGACGACATCGATGTCGAGTGGGCGGGCCACCCGAACTGGTTCTTCCGCATGAGCAAGTTCTCGCTCCCGTTCCTGAAGCATCCCGCCGTCCCCCCGTCGAAGTTCCTCTCCGACGCGTTGCCCGGTGCGGAGGACCTCGGGAACCTGGTCCTGAAGCCCCTCTTCTCGTTCGCCGGGAGCGGCGTGAAGGTCGCCCCCACCCGGGGGGACATCGAGGCGATCAAGAGCTCGCATCGGCACGACTACATACTCCAGCAGAGGGTCGAATACGCCGGCCTTGTTGACACCCCGGCCGGCCCGACGAAGGCCGAAGTGCGGATACTGTATATATGGCATGACCGTCCCGTCGCCGTCCTCAATCTTGTCCGGCTCGGGCGCGGGGCGCAGATGGGCGTCGATCACAACAAGAACATGGGCTGGGTCGGCAGTTCCGCCGGCTTCTGGCCCGTATGAGACACTCCCGCAGGAGAGCCACCCCAATATGAACGGAGACCCGATGAACCCGCTTCGCGATGTCACGTTGTGCATACTCGGGCTGTCCCTGGCAGCCTCATCAAGCTCGCTCAGCCAGCAGCGCGACCGGAGCAAGATCCCGGAGAGTTACCGGTGGAACCTCGCCGATCTCTACCCCACGGACGACGCGTGGCTGAAGGCGAAGGAAGCCTTCGCCGCGAAGATCGGCAGCCCGGAGAAAGAGAACGACGGCGTTCTGAAACAGTTCGACGGGAAGCTCTCCGAATCCCCGCAGACGCTCCTGGCGTGCCTGAACCTCTCGAGCGACCTGGGAAAAGAGTACGCGCGGCTGAGCGTCTACGCAAGCATGGCGTCGGACCAGGACACGAGGGATCCGAAGTATCTGCAGATGGTCCAGGCCATGGGGCAGATAGGCTCCACGTTCGGAGCGAAGTCGGCGTTCATCGAGCCGGAACTGCTGAAGATGGGGAAGGCGAAGCTCGGCGCCTTTATCGCGGCCGA
Organism: Bacteroidota bacterium; assembly: GCA_035506475.1. Taxonomy (GTDB): domain Bacteria; phylum Bacteroidota; class Ignavibacteria; order UBA10030; family UBA6906; genus Fen-1273. The sequence continues at coordinate 5,890 of DATJPH010000606.1, forward strand.
GCCGAAACTGGCGGTCTACCGCCAGAATATCGACGACGTTCTTCGCAGGGAAGCCCACACGGGTTCCCAGGAAGTCGAGAAGATCATCGCCGACGCGGGCCTGATGGCCGACGGGCCCGATAACATCTACGGCATATTCTCGAACGCGGAGTTCCCCTACCCGAGCGTCACGCTGAGCGACGGTAAGACGGTGAAGCTCGACAAGGCCGCGTTCACGCTCTACAGGGCCGTTCCGAACCGGGAGGACAGGAAGAAGGTCTTCCAGGCGTTCTTCGGGAAGATCAACGAGTTCCGCGCAACCTTCGGCACCCAGCTCTATGCGGAAGTCAAGAAGGACATGTTCTACGCGAGGGCCCGCAAATACAACAGCTCGGTGGAGTCCGCGCTCGACGGGAGCAACATCCCCGTGGCGGTCTACACGAGCCTCGTCAACAGCGTCAACAGCAACCTGGGAACGTTCCACCGCTACCTCCGCCTCCGCGCGCGTATGATGGGCCTCGATCAGCTTCACTACTATGATCTGTACGGGCCGCTTGTGAAGCATGTCGACATCGACTATACGTACGAAGAGGCGGAGAAGCTCGTGCTGGCCTCGCTCGCGCCGCTCGGGGAGGACTACATCGCCGTCGCGCGGAAGGGCTTTGCGGACAGGTGGCTCGATGTCTACCCGAGCACCGGGAAACGCTCCGGGGCGTACTCGCAGGGGGCGGCCTATGACGTCCACCCCTACATGCTCCTCAACTATAACGGGAAGTACGACGACGTGAGCACGCTGGCGCACGAGTTCGGCCACACGATGCACAGCTACCTCTCCAACTCGTCGCAGCCGTACCCGACGTCGCAGTACTCGATATTCGTCGCGGAGGTCGCCTCGACGTTCAACGAAGCGCTCCTGATGGACTACATGCTTAAAACGATCAAGGACGACGATGTCCGCCTCACGCTCCTGGGGAGCTACCTGGACGGGCTCCGGGGAACCCTCTTCCGCCAGACGCAGTTTGCGGAGTTCGAGCTCCGGATACACGAGATGGCGGAGAAAGGGGAGACGCTGACCGGCGACGTCCTTGACAAACTGTACATGGACATCACGAAGAGGTACTACGGGAGCGACGCGGGCGTATGCATCGTCGACGACGAGATCAAGGCGGAATGGGCGTACATTCCCCACTTCTATTACAATTTCTACGTCTTCCAGTACGCCACGTCCCTCACCGCGTCGGGAGCCCTCTCGGAAGAGGTCCTTGCCGGAGATAAGGACGCGACAAGGCGCTACCTGCAGCTCCTCCGTTCGGGAAGCTCCGACTACCCGATCGCGCTCCTGAAGAAGGCGGGGATCGACATGACGACGACGGTCCCCTTCGACCTGGCGATGAAAAAGATGAACAGGGTGATGGACGAGGTCGAGAAGATCCTGGACAGCAGGAAGAAGTAGGGGGACGCCGCGTCCCGTGCGGCGGCTCGCTTCCCCCCGGTCATGCGAACGCCCGCAGACGGTGAAACCGCCTGCGGGCGCTTGCGTGTTACGGGAGGATCACTTGTAGCTGTTGAGCGCCTTCATGTAGTTCGCCCGCTCGAACGAAGCCGGATCGGCCACCGATTTCTGGCTCATGCTCCCCTTCATCTGGCTCACCGACTCGTATTCGTGTTCCTCCATCCAGCGCGTGAGCTCCGCCACGACCTCCGTGATCCGCCCGGCGCCGTGTTTCAGGAGCGCGGAGCACATCATCGTCACGTCGGCGCCCGCCATCAGCATCTTGAGCACGTCCTGTGTCGTGTGGATCCCGCTTGTCGCAGCGATCGACGCCTTCACGTTCCCGTGGAGTATCGCCACCCAGCGGAGCGGCAGCCTCAGCGCGTGCGGCGTGCTCAGTATGACGTTCGGGGTGACCTCGAGTGCCTCCAGGTCGAAATCGGGCTGGTAAAACCTGTTGAACAGGACGAGCCCGTCGGCCCCGGCCTTGTCGAGCCTCTGCGCCATGTTGGCCATGGAGCTGAAGAACGGGCTCAGCTTGATCGCCACAGGGATCTTCACACTCCCCTTCACCGCCCGGAGGACTTCGAGGTAGCGCTCCTCCACCGCGGCTCCCGTCATGGCGGGATCCGTCGGAATGTAGTACACGTTCAGCTCGATCGCGTCGGCGCCCGCCTCCTCGATCTTTGTGGCGAACTTCACCCAACCGCCGGTCGAGACGCCGTTGAGGCTCCCGATCACCGGGATACCGAGCGCGGCTTTCGCCCTCCGGATGTGCTCCACGTATTCCTCGGGACCGAGGTTGTAGTCGTCGGCTTCAGGGAAATAGGTGATGGCCTCGGCAAAGCTCTCCGTCCCCTGCGTGAGATAATGATTCAGCTCCGCGGCGTCATGGATGATCTGCTCCTCGAACAGGGAGTACATGACGATCGCGGAGGCGCCCGCGTCTTCCAGCCGCTTCATCCCGTCGATCGTGTGGGAGAGCGGGCCGGCCGAGGGGACGATCGGGTTCTTCAGCGTGAGTCCGAGATATTTCGTTGTCAGGTTCATTGTCGTGCTTTCGATTCGTGCGTTCCCGTGATGGATTCGTGATGCCGTCGTTCTAGTGCGCCGTCCCTGCGGGCGCCGCCGCGCCGTCCTCTCTGGCCATCTCCTCGAACACCCGGTACCGCCGCTTCGTGTCCTCTTCTGCGAGGGCCATCAGGCGCTTCGCCTCTTCGGGATTGCTCTTGGTCAGCATCTTGTACCGCGCTTCCGTGTAGGCATAATCCTCGAATTTGATCTTCGGCGCTTTCGAGTCGAGCTTGAGCGGGTTCTTCCCTTCCCGCGCAAGCACCGGGTTGTACCGGTAGAGCGGCCAGTGACCGCAATCCACCGCGGCCTTCTGGTTTGCCATCCCGGTCGTCATGTTGATCCCGTGCGCGATGCAGTGGCTGTAGGCGATGATGAGCGAGGGACCGTCATACGCTTCGGCTTCCATGAACGCGCGGATCGTCTGCATGTCGTTCGCGCCCATGGCGACACCGGCGACGTACACCGTGCCGTACTGCATGGCGATCAGGCCCAGGTCCTTCTTGGCGAGAGGCTTCCCGCCCGCGGCGAACTTCGCCACGGCCGAGCGGGAGGTGGATTTCGACATCTGTCCCCCCGTGTTGGAATAGACCTCCGTGTCAAGCACGAGGACGTTCACGTTTCGCCCGGAGGCCAGGACGTGGTCCAGCCCGCCGTACCCGATGTCGTACGCCCATCCGTCGCCGCCCATGATCCAGATGCTCTTCTTGACGAGCGCCTCGGCGAGGCTGAGGAGGTTCTTCGCCTCCGGCGTGTTCACGGACTGGAGCTTCTTCTTCAGCTCCTCGACCCGCGCGCGCTGGGCGTAGATCCCGGCTTCGTCGCTCTGGTCCGCCTCGAGTATCCCTTTGGCGAGCTCGGCGCCGATGGACGGCGCGAGTGCGCTGACGAGCTCCTTCGCCATCTGGTTGTGCTTGTCGACCGCCAGCCGCATCCCCAGCCCGAACTCCGCGTTGTCCTCGAAGAGCGAGTTCGACCATGCCGGCCCGCGCCCTTCCTTGTTCAGCGTCCAGGGGGTCGTCGGGAGGTTCCCGCCGTAGATCGACGAGCACCCCGTCGCGTTCGCGACGATCATCCTGTCGCCGAAGAGCTGCGTGGCGAGCTTCACGTAGGGGGTTTCGCCGCATCCCGAGCAGGCGCCCGAGTATTCAAAGAGCGGCTGGAGGAACTGCGACCCCTTCACCGTGTCGACCTTCACCTCGCGGCGGTCGGTCTCCGGGAGGCCCAGGAAGAACTCGTAGTTGGCGCGTTCCGCCTCGCGAATCGGAGGCTGCTCGTGCATGTTGATCGCTTTGAGCCTGGTCTCCGACTTGTTCTTCGCGGGGCAGACCTCGACGCAGAGCCCGCACCCGGTGCAATCCTCCGGCGCCACCTGCACCGTGTACTTCATCCCCTTGTATTCCGTCCCCTTGTAATCCATCGTCTTGAACGTGGGGGGCGCGTCCTTCAGGTATTTCGGATCGAACACCTTCACGCGGATGGAGGCGTGCGGACAGACCATCGCGCACTTGTTGCACTGGATGCAGACCGGCTGGTCCCACACCGGTATCTCGAGCGCGATGTTGCGTTTCTCCCACTGCGCGGTCCCGGTCGGGTACGTCCCGTCCACCGGCATCTTGCTCACCGGGAGCATGTCGCCGAACCCCGCCATGATCTCCGCCGTCACCTCTTTCACGAACTTCGGCGCCTTCGGCGAGACGACCGGCGGCATCGCGATCGCGCTCGTGACCTTTGCGGGGACCTTCACCTCGAAGAGGTTCGCGAGCGTCTGGTCGACCGCGGCGAAATTCTGCTGGACGATCTGGTCCCCCTTCTTTCCGTACGTCTTCTTGATGGAATTCTTGATCGCGGCGATGGCCGCCTCGCGGGGCAGTACCCCCGAGATCGCGAAGAAGCATGTCTGCATGATCGTGTTGACGCGGGCACCCATGCCGGTGGCCTGGGCGACCTTGTAGCCGTCGATCACGTAGAACTTGATCTTCTTGTCGATCAACTGCTGCTGGATGTGCTGCGGCAGTTCGTCCCACACCTTGTCGGGGCCGAAGAGGCTGTTCAGGAGGAACGTCGCGCCCGGCACCGCCGATTTGAGAACGTCGAACTTCTCGAGGAAGAACCACTGGTGGCAGGCGACGAAGTTGGCCCTGTCGACGAGGTACGTCGAATGGATCGGCCGCGGGCCGAACCGGAGGTGCGAGGTCGTCGTCGTGCCGGACTTCTTCGAATCGTACACGAAGTAGCCCTGGGCGTAGTTCGCGGTGTCCTCGCCGATGATCTTGATCGAGTTCTTGTTGGCGCCCACCGTGCCGTCGGCGCCCAGGCCGTAGAAGAGGGCGCGGACGACGTCGTCCGATTCCGTCGTGAACGCAGGGTCTTCCGGAAGGCTCGTATGCGAGACGTCGTCCACGATTCCCACCGTGAAGTGGTTCTTCGGGGAGGGCTTCTTCATCTCGTCGAAGACTCCCTTGACCATCGCGGGGGTGAATTCTTTGGAGGAGAGCCCGTACCGTCCGCCGGTGATGACGGGGAAGGTCGAGAAGGGCGCTGTCCTGGCGGCCATCGCCTCGGCGACCGCCGTGACGACGTCCTGGTAGAGGGGTTCCCCCGCTCCGCCCGGTTCTTTGACCCGGTCAAGGACGGCGATCTTCCTGACGGAGGCCGGGAGCGCCTTCACGAACGACGAAACGTCGAACGGGCGGAAGAGGTGGACCTTCAGGAGGCCCAGGTTTTCCCCCTTCGCGTTGAGGTGTTCGACGGTTTCCTGGACCGCTTCGGCGCCGGATCCCATGATGACGATGACCCGTTCGGCGTTCGGGCTTCCGGCGTACTCGTACAGCCTGTACTGGCGGCCGGTGATGGATGCAAATCTGTCCATTGCCTTCTGGACGATTCCCGGGCACGCGGCGTAGAACGGGTTGACGGTCTCGCGTCCCTGGAAGTAGACGTCCGGGTTCTGCGCGGAACCGCGCATCACCGGATGGTCGGGGGAGAGTGCGCGTTTGCGGTGCGCCTGGACCAGTTCGTCGCTGATCATCGCGCGGAGGTCCTCGTCGGCGAGCTGCTCGATCTTCATTACCTCGTGCGAGGTCCTGAACCCGTCGAAGAAATGGAGGAAGGGGAGACGTGCCTCGAGAGTTGCCGCCTGGGCGATCAGCGCGAAGTCCATTACCTCCTGGACCGAGTTCGACGAGAGCATCGCGAATCCCGTGGAGCGGGCCGCCATCACGTCGCTGTGGTCGCCGAAAATCGAGAGCGCCTGCGCGGCAAGCGAGCGTGCGGAGACGTGGAACACGGTCGACGTGAGCTCGCCGGCGATCTTGAACATGTTCGGGATCATCAGGAGGAGCCCCTGCGACGCCGTGAACGTCGTCGAGAGCGCGCCCGTCTGGAGCGCTCCGTGTATCGCTCCGGCGGCGCCACCTTCGCTCTGCATCTCCGTGACGGAGGGGACGGTTCCCCAGATGTTCTTCCGACCCTGTGCGGACCATTCATCGGCCCACTCTCCCATATTGGAGGAGGGTGTGATCGGGTAGATTGCGATGACTTCGCTCAGCTTGTGCGCAACATACGCGGCGGCTTCGTTGCCGTCGATCGTGACCATTTTCCGTTTCATCATGCGGCCTTATCTATTGAGGTATTCCGTTTAATTAGCAGTATTTTCTTCGGGCAAGTACACAAGGGAGGGCGAATATCATGCCATGACCGGGTGCCAAATACGGCCCAAATCGCGGGTTTCTTAGCCTGGAATTCCAAGAATTAGGAATTCGCGACCATGAACTGGGAATTGTCGTTGCGAGGGCACGCTCTATGTGCCGGAAGCAATCCGACAGAGTGTTACCCGGGCTGTTGCTGCGAGAGGCAGTGGAGCGTGCCGAACCCGAGGACAAGGTCGACGGCATGTATCCCGACGACGGGCCGGTCTGTGAAGAGTTCGGAGAGTATGCCGAGCGCGGTTCTGTCGCGCGGATCGTTGAACGTCGGTACGATCACGCACGCGTTGGAGATGTAGAAGTTTGCGTAGCTTGCCGGGAGCCGGAGATTGCCGTAAGAAAGGGGTGAGGGAAGAGGGAGGGAGACGACCTCGGGCTTCGAACCGTCTTCCAGGTGCAACCCTTCAAGCCGCTCCCTGTTTTCCCTTAAGGGGGCGTAATTGATGTCGGACTCGTCTTCCTCAACGCACGTGACGATCGTCCGTCTGTTCACAAAGCGGGTGATATCGTCGACGTGCCCGTGCGTATCGTCCCCCGTGATGCCCCTCCCGAGCCAGAGAATATTCGTGACACCAAGATTGTCGCAGAGCGCCCGCTCGATATCCTGTTTCGTGGCTCCGGGGTTCCTCGCCTGAACGGCCGGGTCAAGGAGACACTCTTCCGTTGTCAGGAGCGTCCCGCTCCCGTTCACGTCGATCGAGCCCCCCTCGAGGACGAACTGTTTCCCGTTGAGCGTCGCGTCGAAGAGCCTCACGCCGAGCGCTTTCGCGGCCCTGGCGTGCACCCGCGCGTCCTTCTTCCAGTTCGGGTATTTCGCCCACGCGTTGAAGAGGAATCCCACGAACGCCGTTTCGTTCCCCCGCCGCACTGCGATCGGCCCGAAGTCCCTGGCCCATCCCCGGTCAGTGGGAAACCGGAAGAACTCTGTCATGTCGGGATCCACGCAGGCTTTCTTCAGGACTCTCCGGGCGGATGCTTCATGCGGAGCGGACTCGACGATGATCCGGACGATTTCCCCGGGGGAGATCTTGCGGACGATTTCGCCGTAGACCCAGGGAATGGGGGCGAACTTCCCCGGCCAGTCGGTCCTGTTGTGCGGCCATCCGATCCATGTCGCCTCGTGGTGTTCCCATTCGGCCGGCATGCGGAATCCCGCCTGCGCGGGTGTCTCACTCCCTGTCATTACGGCGCGATGCTCCACGGCTCGTCGTTGAGGAATCTCCGTGTGATACCCCCGTAGGCGTCTATGCGACGGTCCCTGAGGAACGGCCAGTTGCGCCGGACGTCTTCCATCTGCCCGGTGTCCACCACCGCAGTCAGTATCGCCTCCCTGTCCGGCGGCGCTTCCGCAAGTATCGTCCCCTGCGGGTCGGCGATAAACGACGAGCCCCAGAATTCGATCCCTGCCCCCCCGTCCTCCGGGGACTCAAGCCCGACCCTGTTTGCCGCGGCGACGTAGATGCCGTTTGCCACCGCGTGCCCCCGCTGCACCGTCCGCCACGCCTCGCGCTGCGTATCGCCGAACTCCGCCTTTTCCGCCGGGTGCCATCCTATCGCCGTCGGGTAGAAAATGACGTCCGCCCCCTGCATCGCCGTCAGGCGCGCAGCCTCCGGGTACCACTGGTCCCAGCAGATGAGCGTGCCGATCTTTCCGGCCGCCGTCGTGAACGCGTTGAACCCGAGGTCCCCGGGGGTGAAATAGAATTTCTCGAAGTAAGAGGGATCGTCGGGGATATGCATCTTCCTGTAGAACCCGGCGATGCGGCCGTCCGCGTCGATTGTCGCCGCGCTGTTGTGGTAGACGCCGGGACCCCGCCGCTCGAACACCGGCGCGATGATCACGGCGCCGAGCGACTTCGCGGTTGCAGACAGAGCATCTGTCGTCGGGCCGGGGACGCTTTCGGCGAGATCGAACACCGCGGTCTCCTCCCGCTGGCAGAAGTAGCGCGACCGGAAGAGCTCGGGGAGACATATCACGCGCGCTCCCTTCCCGGCTGCCTCGCGAATCATCGCGCTCGCGTGCCGCAGGTTCTCGCCTGCGTCGTCGCTCACCGACATCTGTATGAGACCGATTGTGTAGCGGCGGGGGTGGGGAGGTGTTGTCATGGGGGAATATACCCGCGGCCCCTCTGAAAATCAAGCTGCTTGACTCTCGGTGGATTTTCGGCTATGTTCTCCCCATGAGATACGCGCGGCTCACGTATGCGTTGATACTTTCGGGTGCGGCTGCCTGGTGCGCGCTCATACTTCTCGCACCCGCCGCGGCGTCATCCACGCGGTTCGGTCCGCTCGGCGCCCTGCTGTACGCCTCATTCAGCCCCCTCTGCCATCAGATCGACGCCCGCTCCTTCCACCTGTTCGGAGAGCCGCTGGCGGTCTGCGGAAGGTGCTCGGCGATCTACTTCGGGTTCCTTGCCGGTGCGATCATGTATCCCTTCGCCCGCAGGTCTCGCCGCGGCGGGAGTGCCGGGAGACGCTTCCTTCTCATCGCGCTTGTTCCGATGCTGCTCGATGTCGCACTCGAAACCGCCGGCCTGTACGCCTCGACGAACGCCGTTCACGCGCTGACGGGAGCGTGGTTTGGCGTCATGCTTCCCTTCATCGTCATCCCGGGAGCGGCCGAAGGAGTCGATCAGCTCTTCGGCGGTTCCCATCCCCACACGGCTCAACCAGAGAAAGGGCTCATCGATGCCTGAAAAACCACGGAAACTGCTCCCTGCACTCTACGGCGGCGCGATCATGGCTGCGATATCCGTCATCCCCGGACTGAAATTTGTGAACTGTCTCTGCTGCGCGGGAATCATGCTCGGCGGGTTCCTGGCGGTGTTCTTCTATAAGAATGACCTGAAGGAATCAAGCCCGCCGCTGACAAACGGCGACGCGGTTGCTCTCGGCGCTCTTGCCGGTCTGATCGGGGCGGTTCTCACCTCCATCCTGACAATACTGGCGATGACCCTCTTCGGGATGGCGATGGGCTCCGGGTTCAAGCAGCTCGAGGAGATGGAGTATTCAAATCAGCTCCCTCCCGAGGCGCTGGAAATGGTCAAGTGGCTCACGCAGGGCTCGGTCCTGATGGGGTTCATCTTCTTCGTCAACCTCATCATCGACCCCCTGTTCGGCCTCCTGGGAGGGCTCATCGGCTACGCGGTCTTCAAGCCGAAGACTCCTCCTGTGATGCCTCCTCCTCCGGCACCCGGCATGTAAGCTGTTCCGGCGCGACCAAACGTTTACCGGGTGGGCGACGACGCACCGTCGCCCACTCCCATAAGCAGGGGCATCCCTCCAAATGTCTGCCGGCGGCAGCTCGGACCTTATCGGGACGATACTCGACATCAACACGACGCTTCTCGGCTCTGCCGGGGCGGAGGAGCTGTTCACGCGCGTGGCGGAGATCCTTCCGTCCATTCTTCCCTTTCGCCGGACCGCGGCATACCGGTATGACGAGCCGTCGGGGCTCATGCGCCGCTTCGGCAGCAATGCCTCCGGCGTGATGCCGTCACTGAGTTCGTTTCCGCTCCGGGGAAGCCACATCGAAGAGGCCGCCTCGGCGAACCGTCCTACACTCATCCCCTCCGATTCTCCCGGCCTCCCCCGGGGCGCCTCTGCTGAGCTTCTCGGCGCGGGGGTCGCGTCCATACTTGTTCTTCCCCTGGTGGCGGAAAGAAAGCTGATCGGGAGCTTCAACATCGGCCGCGCGGAAACCACAGCGCTCAGTGCGGACCAGGAAAACCTGCTGGAGCGGCTCGGGGGGCAGATCGCGCTCGGGCTCCGGAATGTCCTTCATGTCGAAGCCCTCGAGAAGCACAGGCAGGAGCAGGCCCGGCTCATCAGCATCACCAACGCACTTGTTGCCGAGGTGGAACCGGGGACCCTCTTTGCCGCGGTCGCGGAACACCTCAGGGCGCTCTACCCGGTGCGGGGCGTCGGCATCGCATTCTACGCGGAGGACGCCGATGCGTTCGAGCGGGGGATGGTGATGACCGACGCGGGGATGCTCCAGAGTATTGAGCCGATCCCCAGGCGCGGAACTCTCCTGGAACGTATCTGCAGCGAGGGGCGCCCGGCGGTACTCCGGGGTGATGAGATCCAGGCGGCCCTGGACCGGTTCGTGTCGCTCCGCGACGCAGCAGCAGGAGAAGGCGGTGTCTCGGCGGTGATCATGCCGATGTACAACCGCTCGCGGCGCATCCTCGCCGTCGCCGCGGCCGTGGCCGGAGCGGAGCGCGCGTTCGGCCCCGACGATCTTCCGTTCCTCGGCCAGCTCGCCGTCCAGATCGGCCTCGCGCTGGAGAACATGCAATCGTACAGGGAGATCAAGCTCCTTCGCACAAGGCTCGAACAGGAAGACCGCTATCTGAAGGAGGAAATCAACGACGCGTTCAACGTCTCCGGCCTCATCTATGCGAGTGCCGCGATCGGCAGGGTTATGCATGCAGTCGAAAAGGCCGCTGCAACGGACGCCACCGTGCTCCTCATGGGTGAAACGGGGACGGGGAAGGAGCTGTTTGCGCGCACGATCCATGCGATGAGTCCGCTTGCGTCCCGGGCGCTCGTGAAGGTGAACTGCGCGGCGATCCCTTCGGGGCTTATGGAGAGCCACCTCTTCGGTCACGAGAGGGGAGCGTTTACCGGCGCCGTCAATCAGCACATCGGCGTGTTCGAGGTTGCCGACGGGGGGACGCTCTTCCTTGACGAGATCGGTGAGCTCCCTCCTGAGATGCAGGTCAAGCTGCTGCGTGTTCTCCAGGAGAAAGAAATCACCCGTGTCGGCGGGTCACGGTCGTTGCCGATCCGCGTGCGGGTCATTGCCGCGACGAACCGCGTGATAGAGAAAATGGTGGACGAAGGAACGTTCCGTGCCGACCTGTATTACCGTCTCGCCGTGGTGCCGGTCGTTGTTCCTCCCCTCAGGGAGAGGCCCGAAGACATCCCCCTTCTGGCGACATACTTCCTGACAAAGTATGCGCACAGGTTCAAGAAGCCCCTGCAGCGCATATCCGCCGAGGCGATGACGGATCTGAGAAACTACTCTTTTCCCGGGAACGTCCGTGAGCTCGAAAACCTCGTCGAGCGCGCAGTCGTTCTGTGCGACACCCCCTCGGTCGGACCGGAGTACTTCCACCTCTCCCGCCCGCACCGCGGTTCGACCCCGGCACCCGCCGATCCTCCGCCGCTCGTGGAGGCGGGCCGGCCTTCCGGTCACCCCTCCGAACGTGAGTTGATTCTCGGGATACTGCGCGAATCGAACTGGATCATCGAAGGCCCCCGTGGTGCGGCACGGCGGCTTGGCCTGAAGCCGAGCACGTTGCGAACCCGGATGCTCAAACTTGGAATACAGAGGGACCACTAGACCCTCACCTCCCCGGGATCTCCCCGGCCTCATCCTGCCACTCTTTGCCGTGGAAATCCACCGCGGTTAACCACCGAGTAATCTCCTCCCGCTCAGAAAATAGTTAAATTGACTCCATTTCAGGCCTTTTTCCCCTGGCATCGCGCTTGCATCAGGGTCAATCAACAGAACAGAGAAAGAGACCGTATGTTCCACATCGAGCAGCGTACCGGGGGAGCTTGCGAGCTGCATCTCCGCCTTGAGGGAGATCTGGAC
>DATJPH010000607.1:0-6724 GCA_035506475.1 Bacteroidota bacterium
GCACCCGAAGACCCCCGGATGACGTTCATCAGGACCTCGACGGGAACGAGCGACCCGTCCCTGCGCCGGCGGAGAGACTCACGCGAGGCCTGCCCCAGCCGAAGTGCTTCTTCGAGCGCATCGCGCGTCTCGCGGACGCGATCGGGGGGAACGACGAGGTGAAAGAAGCTCCGGTGATATGCTTCGGCTCCGGTGTAGCCGAAGATGGATTCGGCCCCGGCACTCCAGAACAGGATCTCCCCTTCCGGGGAGATGGCAATCAGCGCTTCGGGCGATCCATTGACAAGTGCGTCGAGGAAGGTGTAGTCGGCCGCGGGGGACGACGCCACCTCGCTGCCGTCAGCCGGCCGAGCGCCGCGCAAACGGTTTAACGAAACGTTCATGCCGGGATCCGTGAAGAAAGAACAGTGCGACAGGACATCACTGGTCTTCAATATAGATACGTACGCGTGAAAAGTCAAAATCCAGCGCCGGGCGGAGGCAACGCTCAGGAAGGTCCCCTCCCGTGGTAGGAACAATCAGGAGACGGGTTTTGTTCATCTGTGTGGACTGCCCGGAAAGGGAATTATGCTCGCGCTCGTCATGACACTCGCCATGCTTCTGCCAGGATCGGCCGCCGCCGGGGCGCCGCACGTCCTGTTCCACGCCGCCCCGGACGGGCGTTCACTCAGAGGGCTTGACGCCGTCTACGTGGCCGTACGCTGCAGCGCCCCCTATGAACGCCCCTACGGCCTCAGCGAGGCCGGACTCCGTTCGGAAGTCGAGCTTGTCCTGAATGCAAACGGGATCCGGACACTCAGGAGACCGGAGTGGCGGGAAACGTCAGGCAGGCCGTACCTCTCCGTGAACGTCGTCGGCAACACGCTCGACGCGCAGCTCAACGACACAACGTTTTTCTACACGCTCACACTTGAACTTGTCCAGCAGGTGCAGCTGCACCGCACTCCCGCTCTCCTCTGCGACGGAGTCACCTGGTCGGAAGGGACAACGATCGTTCTTCCCCGCGACCGCCTGAGAACCGTCGCCGAGCAGGTCGGGACGCTGGCTGCAGACTTCTCCCAGGCCGTGATGGAGGCAAACGCGGGAAGGGGGGGCACGCGGAGGGGAAAGGGACCTCAGAACGCTTCCCTGATGTCGAAGTAAATGCCGCTCGTCGCTCTGCCGAAGCCGGCGTCCACCCTGAGCGTCAGCTTCTCGGCCGTATCGAGCATGTACCTGAGCCCCAGACCGCAGGAGGGGAGAACCTGGTCGGCGCGGAAGGCACCGATCCCTGGCGCCACGCCCCCGGCGCCGGCGAATGCGGCCGCCCCGAACGGCCCCGTGATCATCACGCGGTATTCGGCCTGCGCTCCCACGGTGACGTTATCCCTGAATCTCCCCAGGTAGTACCCGCGCATGATATAATCCCCGCCGAGCAACGCGAGCCGCCAGAACGGAGGCGTCCCCCCTGTCGCCATCCCGTAGATCTGGACGGCGACGATGTGCGCCCCGAACGGGAGGTATGCCCGGAGATCCATGAGCGCCCGCCGGTACGAGGCATTCCCCCCGAGAAGACCCCCGAACACGGCGTATTCCAGCTGGTGGTACGACCCGCGTGACGGGAAGAAGATATTGTCGCGGGAGTCCCATGCAAGGAAGGCTCCCGCGCCGCAGGACGTCGCTCCCCCGGCGCCGGGAGCGTTCCCCGCAAGAAGGAGCGGGTTGTCCTTCCTGTCGATCATCCACACCCGCTCGAACTCCGCGAGCACCCCGCACGTCAGCTGCTCGAGAAAACGCGCACCGGCGCGGGCCTGGACCTGGAACATCCCTTTGACGTACTGCGTGCTGTCGGAATCGCCGGTCCGGGGGCCGACCCCCCAGTACCTGTCGACGATCCTGCCGTAGCCTACCAGACCGGCAAGAAGGTAGCGGTTGCTCCTGAGGTAGATCTCCGGCGCGAGGGAGCACTTGAATTGTCTCCGTACCGTGTAGTAGGCGTCAAGCGTCAGGCTGGAAGGATTGAGCGCGCGGTCCCCCCCCGGGCGGAACGTCACGATCGCCGAGGCGCCGAATGCCCAGTCGGTTTCAGGGGTGTAATAGACATACGGGAAGCCGTGCAGCGGAGAGTGTGCCGCCGAAGTGTCGGTCTGACTCCCCGCTGGCGAGGCTGCTGCGAGGAGGATGGAGGTAAGCAGTGCAATCCGCCGGAACACGCCGGGCCTTTCATCGTCGCCGGGAATATATGCAGGCGTGACCCGTAGTGCAAGGGGACGACTTGCTATTGGTCGCGCTCCTTTGTAGGTTCCGGCCGTGCAGAAGATACTCGTTGTCGACGACGAACCAGCGGTCAGGAGCTTTGTCGGGCATTCTCTCCGCGCGGCGAAATTCGAAGTCATCGAAGCGATAGACGGGTCGGAGGCGCTCTCCGCGATAAGGGCATCAAGCCCGGATCTTGTGCTCCTTGACGTCAGGATGCCGGTCATGGACGGTCTTGACGTCCTCCGGGCGCTGCGCAAATCACCTTCCACCCGATCACTCCCCGTCATCTTTCTGACGGGAACGATACTCGATGTCGACGAACTCGTGACGGCGCTTGAGCTTGACCCCTCGGATTTTGTGACAAAAGAGGCGTCGTCGAGGGAACTCGTGGCCAGGGTGCGATGGGTTCTCCGGAGGCCGCGGCTGGGCCCGGCCTGAGTCACCGGCACCAGATCAGGGCGTTCTTTGTGAAGCCCCTTCTTTCTCTCGCGAGCGGAAGGGGCTTCATCGTTTTTTCCGGCCAGTCATCACGGGAGGACGACAATGAGAGCCTTCGTGCTCGTCAGACACGGTGAGGCCTCCAGGGCGTTCGAGGAGAGGGAGATCCCGGACCCTGTCCCCGGCCCGGGGCAGGTGAGAATAGCGGTGGAAATGTTCGGGCTGAATTTCGCCGACGTCATGGCGCGGCTCGGGCTCTATCAGGATGCCCCCCCCTTCCCGGCCGTTCTCGGGTACGACGTCGTGGGGAGAATTGACAGGGTCGGCGCGGGCATCGATCACCTCAGGGAAGGGATGCGCGTCGTGGCGATGACCCGGTTCGGGGGCTACGCGACACTCGCCCTCTCGGCGGCGTTCGGCGTCTTCGAGATCCCGGACGGGTTCGACGGGGCGGCTGCCACCGCGCTGGCAACACAGTACGTGACCGCATGGTACGCGGGCGTCGAACTCGTGCGCCTGCACGCGGGAGACCGGGTTCTCATCCAGGGAGCCGCAGGCGGAGTCGGGACGGCGCTTGTGCAGATCGCCAGGCTCCACGGGTGCCTCGTCTTCGGAACGACAGGCACCCCCGGGAAAATGTCCCACCTGGCCGAGATCGGGGTCGACGTCCCCCTCTGCACGCTCGGATCCGGGTTCGAAGCTGAATACCGGAAGGTCTCCGGCGGAAAACCCCTCGACGTCATATTCGATTCACTCGGAGGCGGGGGCGTACGGAAAGGGCTCCGCATACTTGGCAGCGGTGGCAGGCTCGTCAGCTACGGCGTCGCTGACATGGTCGGACCCCAGCACACGTTTCCGAGTTCGATCCGGACGCTTCTGGCATTCGGATTTCCCCATCCGCTTGTGCTCCTCCTTCAATCGAAGTCCCTCCTGGGTATCAACATGCTCCGGATTGCGGACGAACGGCCGGAAATCATCGGGCGCTGCCTCTCCGAGGTCGTGCCCCGGGGGGTGCGCGGGGAACTCCGCCCGGTCGTCGGGAAGGTGTTCCCGGCGGCCGAATTCTCTGCCGCCCATGAGTGGCTGCGGAAGCGGCAGTCCACCGGGAAGATCGCCGTCGCATGGTGACGCCGGCGTGCATCCCTCCTGTCCGCCCCTGAACAGCGGGTATCCCCCGGAGATCACCCTGTATTCACACGGCCCCGGGTCGTCCTGTCAGCTGTTCGTCCGGAGCGTATCGCCGGATCCGGCCTGCACGCGTCCCGGCCGTCGCCGCAGAAACCTGACCCCGGCATACATGACGGCAAGCATGAGCGTCGCCGCGGCACCGAAGAGAGCGATGAGCGTTGTCGTCCAGAAACTCGTCAGACTGATCCCCGAAGCAAATGCCGCCCCCGCGACAATCTCCACGCGGTGCCGTCCGGTCGGAAGGAACAGGCTGTAACAGTCATTCCCTTTCAGGTAGCTGAAGAGATACGGCACCCCGTCGACCGTCACGGCCTCAGGCTCCCTGTCGATCGACATCAGCGTGCGTGTCGTCGATTCGTACTCGGCGTCGATCGACCGGACCCCGTATGCCACCGAGAGGATGTTTCCCGTCATCGACATGATCTTCGCATGCAGGCCGTAGGCCGAGAAAGCGCCCGCGGGACCGCCCCGCACGCGAATGTCGTGATCGCCCGCCGGGATCAGGTAGAGATCGTCCCTGAACGGGGCGACCGACACTCCGTCAATCTGGATGCCGTTGTCCGTGCCTGCGAGCTTCAGTGCGAACGATGCGGGCGAACTCACCGTGTACCCGTCCCCCAGCGGTCGATACCTGACAGCACAGGCGAGTGCATAGGAGAGAAACATGAGATCCTGCGGGTTGACGCTTGCCTCACAGTATATGGTCTGCCGGGGTGCGCCGGAGGCGGCGGCGGCCACCATCTCGAAACTCTCCGTCCCGGTCTGGATCAGCGTTGGAAACCCCGACGCGTTTTCCGGCTTCCTGAAATTCAGGATGTTGAGGTCGAGAAGCAGTTTTCGCCCGTCACCCAGGAGACCTTCATAGCGCCGGCCGACGCCGATATACCTGTGCGGGTCCGTGGACCAGAGGCGCTCCGGATCCTCGACCTGGAGCATGAACCCGTACTGCTTCTGGAGCGCAAGGATGCTCGTCATATCGACCCCGAAATACTCCCGGAGCTCTGGAGACCCGTAGCTGTCCATCGCCGTCACGATCGTTTCAAATCCCGGTTTCGTACTCCCGATCTCCTGCATCATGGGAAGGAGGAGCCGGTAGGCGTGATCGAGCATGCTCACCCTGAAGCGCGTCACCTCTTCGACGGCGGCGGAATCCGCCTTCCAGTAGTGCGCCGAAGCGGGGTCAAGGACCTCCCGGAGGTCGAACCCGTACAGCTTCCGGAATTCACGCCGTGCCGTGGGGTGCATCGGCGTGAACACCCGGGGGTCGTCAAATCCCCGTCCCGACTCGAAGTAGAGCTCGGCCAGGTTGACCCCGTCCCAGTCGTATGCCTCCAGGAACTTCCTGAACTCCTCCACGATCGCGCCGAGACAGGCGGTGTCGGTCAGGGCCATGGGGTAGCGCCAGGCCGGGAGGACGTCTTTTCCGAGGTAGTTCTTCTCCCTCCAGCGCGGATGTTCATTCCAGAATTTCTGGCTCACCTGGGGGGGTTCAAGCCACGCGTAGACGAGAATCCCGTTGGCGTGCGCGAGCCTGATCAGACGTTCATAGTCATACGTGTATTTCGGATATTCGTGCCAGCCGGAGACGTGGACCACCCTGATCCCCTGGCGCACCCACTGCCTGACGATCGATTCTATACTCATGTTCCTGCGCAGCCCCGGCTCGAAATACATCTCCAGTGCGTCCCGGCGTGCAACCGGCCCGAGACGGAAGTAGGACCTGATGTACTCAAGGATGAACGGGTACCTGCTTGTCCCCTCCTGCGTGCCGGGGTCAAACCGGGTGGCGAAGTAGATGAGCTTCCCCCTTTTCCACGGTTTTCCGATCGCAAGCGGGGTCTCCGTTATGTCGTCCGTGCAAAATACCCTGTCGACGTCGTCGGCATCGATTTTCGTTATCACTTCGGGATCCCGCCAGCGGATCCGCTCCTCGGGGAAGAGCCTGTCCCGCACGCGGCTCACGCTTATCTTCACCGAACCGTAATGAATGCCGAAATTCTCCACAAGGTCGTTCCTGCCGTCCGTGACCAGGTTCCCTCCCTGTTCCACGAACCGGGTGATCTGGTCGTACTCCGGTTCACGGAGCGAGTCGATGAACGCGTAGGGGACGATGAGGAGGTTGTACGGCGCCAGATCGAACGGTTGCCCGATGTAGATCGTATCAAGCGAGATATTGACGCACCGGAGGGCGGCGGCGAGCGACGCCTGGTCGTTGTACGCCGCGCCGAGGGCATAATGGTTCCAGAGGATCACCGCGCGCGCTTCTCCCCAGGAGTCGCTGCTCCCGACGAAGCGGGCAAGCGCTCTGCCGGCATAAAGGGCCACGCTCTCGAAAATGCCCGGCTGCTTCTCCCTGAACTCCGCGGGTTCCGCCTTGTAGAATTCACCGGGGAGCAGGGACACATGCCGGGTCACGGGCCCGGTCAGCCGTGACGACGATATCGACGAGCGGCTGACCTCCCCGTTCCTGGCAAACCATGTCTCCGCGAGGTACTGGTCGTTGAGCGTGATTGTGTACTCCTGGTCGCCGGTCAGGATCACACGATCCCTGAGCTTGACCCACTGGGGTTGCTCACGGAGATCAATGTACGTATACCCCAGGGCCTGGACCCCTTCCACGATCTCGACGAGAAGCTCCGGATCAAGGAACTCGTGGAAGAAGCACGAGGCAAAGCCGTCCCTGACCGCGAGGTTTGCTTTTGCGTTGGCGAGGAGGTTGCGGACGTACTGGCGGCTTTTTTCCGGGTCCGGATCGAGGGGAATATACCCGAGGTTCTCAGGGTATATTTTCTGTCCGAAGAGATCCCTGTTGATGACATAGGGGAACGTCTGGCTGTAATCGAAATCCTCGATGGACAGA
>DATJPH010000608.1:0-9438 GCA_035506475.1 Bacteroidota bacterium
GCGGCCAACGTGGCGAACAACATCCAGGCGCTGGGCGGGAAGGCGTTCCTCATCGGGCTCGTGGGGGATGACCATCCCGGTTCGATGTTCAAGAAAATGCTTACCGACGGGGGGCTCGATCCCGGGGGGATCGTGATCGACGAATCCCGCCCGACCACGATCAAGACCCGCGTGATCGCGGCCGGGCAGCATGTCGTGCGGATCGACAACGAATCGAAACAGGACTGCGCGGAGTTTTTCAGGGCCAGGCTCATCGACGTGGTCCGCTCGAACATGGCCTCGCTTGACGGCGTGATCATCGAGGACTACAACAAGGGGGTGGTGACGCGCGAGCTCATCCACGAGGTGATAGCCGCGGCGGCCGAATACGGAAAGCCCGTCACCGTCGACCCGAAGTTCAACAACTTCTTTGAATACAAGAACGTTACGGTCTTCAAGCCGAACAGGCGCGAGGTCGAGGACGCCGTCGGGGGGAAGTTACGGACGATCAGCGACGTCGAGCGGGCGGGGAAGAGCCTCCTGGAGTCACTCAACGCGAAGAACGTCCTCCTGACCCGCGGCGAGGAAGGGATGTCCCTGTTCCAGTCGGACGGGACCGTCACACATCTTGCGACCACCGCCGAGGTCGTCCAGGATGTCTCGGGGGCGGGGGACACCGTGATCGCGACGCTTACAATGGCGCTTGTCGCCGGCGGCGATATTATGGAAGCGTGCATCCTGGCGAACTGTGCGGGCGGGGTGGTCGTGGGCGCCGTCGGCATCGTTCCCGTGCTCCCCGAGCAGCTTCGCGACGCTGTCCTCCGGAACCAGGACATCCGCCGGGGGGGAGCGCACTGATGGGCAGGGTCGTCTCGCTCCCGGCGCTTGCGCGCATCCGGGCCGGCCTTCGCCGGCGCGGCAAGCGCGTCGTGTTTACGAACGGGACCTTCGACATCCTTCACCGGGGTCACGTGGAGTACCTTGCCGCCGCGCGGAAAATGGGGGACGTGCTCTTCGTCGGACTCAACAGCGACGCCTCGATACGCCGCATCAAGGGGCCAAAACGTCCCGTCAACAAGTGGAGGGACCGGGCGGCGGTCCTCGCGGCCCTGGCGTCAGTGGATTACGTGTGCCTGTTCGGCCAGGACACCCCCTACCGGATGATCCGGCGTCTTGTCCCCGATGTTCTCGTAAAAGGGGCCGACTGGAAGAAGGCGGAGATCGTCGGCGGCGACGTGGTCAAAGAAGGCGGCGGCGTTGTCAGGACCGTCCGCCTCACGCCTGGCCGGTCGACGACGAATGTGATCGAACGTGTCCTGCGCGCCTACACGGGACACGGAAGTTGAGGGAAACTCCCTCCGTCCCAGGAGTGAGGATCGTGAGAAAGCTCCGCACAATAGCGCTGTACCTGCTGATCGGGATTCCGGTGTTCATAGGCGTCCTGATCGCGATCACGCAGACCCAGATCTTCCGTGAAAGGCTCCGCTCGGCCGCGCTCTCCGAGCTCGACTCCCTGATCAACGGCACCGTCACCATCGGCCGGCTCAACGGCGACCTGATTACGGGCATGGCGATCGACAGTGTTGCGATCGACGTGGACGGCGGCCCCTTCGTGCGTATCCCCCGGCTCGAGATCGCGTACAACTTCCTCGCCCTCCCCGGAAAGACGATCGCCATCCGCAGGCTCACGCTCGTCCGTCCCGAAATCACGTTCTCACGCCCCCGCACGGGGCGGTGGAACCTCTCGGACCTCCTGCGCCGCCGTCCCGCGGACACGTCGGCGTCGAAACCGTTCGACTGGGTAATCGACGTCGAGCGCCTTGAGGTGCTTGACGGGACCGTCTCGCTCCTTGATTCCATGGCTCTTGCCGGGGAGGATCACCCGGAGGTGCGGAAGGGGTTCGTTGAGTACCACGCCTTCACGCTCAGGAACGTGAACCTGGTCCTCGGGGCGAACATCCGGAGCGACAGGCAGCGTGCGGTGATCTCCTCCTGCTCGTTCGCCTCGGCAAGCCCCGTGTTCAACCTGAGGATGCTCTGCGGCGTGTTCACGCTCTCCCGCTCGGAGGCCCGCGTCGACAGCATGCGCGTGATCACGGGGAAGACGAACCTCTGGCTCGATGCGTCGATGAAAGACATTGATCTCCTGGGCGGGATCGAACTGCGGAACCTGAAGAACGCTCCCGTCGAGCTTTCGCTCCGGGCCAGGCCGATCGACCTCGGCGAGCTGCAGGCGTTCCTCGATCCCCTCGCGTTTTCCTCCGGGACCCCGGAGATCGCGCTGCAGGCTTCGGGTCCTTTCGGCGACCTCGCCGTCAATAAACTCGACATGAGGTTCGGCTCCTCCGCCCTTTACCTGAAGGGAGCGGTCACGAACCTGCACGAGCCAAGGAAGCTCGCCCTGAATGTCAAGGTCACCGAAAGCACGGTCGTCGGGACCGATGTGGAGGCGCTCCTTCCCGGACTCGATATCCCGGATCTCTCCCCGCTCGGCACCTCAACGCTGAACCTCGAGTACGAAGGGACGCCGGCGGAATTCCGGACGAAGTTCCTCCTGGAGACGGCGGCGGGGAAGGTTCAGTCCTCGGGTCTCCGGCTCTCTGTGGGCGGCCCGTCGAAGCTCGGGTACGACGGGACTATCCTGTTCAGGAACATGAATCTGGGCCGGGCGCTTGCCGACGACAGGCTCAGGAGCAATCTGAACGGTTCCGTGGTCGTCAGGGGGAAAGGCGTTACGCTCCGCGGCCTGGCCTCCACGATGGAGCTTGAGGTCGATACCTCGTCGTTCCGCGGACTGCCGCTGACCGAGACGCGCGTCGCG
The DNA here is from genome assembly GCA_035506475.1 of Bacteroidota bacterium. Classification (GTDB taxonomy): domain Bacteria; phylum Bacteroidota; class Ignavibacteria; order UBA10030; family UBA6906; genus Fen-1273. Next base: position 2,801 of record DATJPH010000608.1, read on the forward strand.
CTGCAGGGGGAGGGGGGCAGGCTCGGCGGGCGGATGAATGTCTCGCTCGGCGATATGCAGGCCCGGCTCAGCGGGGACATGCAGCAGGCGCCCGGCAGGGACCCCGCGTTCCACCTCGAAGGCGACGTGTCGTCGCTCAATCTTGAGAGCATTCTCCACGACACGAGCTTCAACAGCGACATCACGATGAAACTCAACGCCCAGGGATCGGGACATTCGCTGGCGTCGCTGGGGGGCGAGGTCACGGCCGATCTCTCGTCGTCGCGGTACCGCGATTATACGCTCGATCAGGGGATCGTCCATCTGGTCCTTGATCAGAAGGACTCGACGCGCAAAAACCTCCAGGTCGAGTCGAACATTGCCGATCTCTCGCTGACCGGCGCGTTCGACATCAGGTACCTTGTCAACCTTGCCCGGTTCGAATCCGCAAACCTGCGGAGCGCGATCGCCGACAGGATTGCGCTCATCCAGCCCCGACTCGCGGCGGGCATCGACCGGCAGGCGCTCGCGGCAAGCGCCCGGCCGCTCCTTGTCGAGCCGCACAGGATCGACGCCCATTACGTCCTCGACGTGAAGGACCTCGAGCCGCTTTCGGCCGCGGCGGGCAGCACGAGCTTTGACGGGAAGGGTTCCTTCAGCGGGACAATCCGGGGCGGATACGGCGGCCTGTCGCTGACGACCGACGGCGTCCTGGACGATTTCTTCTACGGCAAGGCGGACTCCGGCGTCCTGATCGAAGGCGGCAGGGTGCGCCTGAACGTCAGTTCCCTCGGCTCGACATCGCCGCTCAAGGGGGCATCGGTGCGGCTCGAAGCCGGCGCCGCGAAGGTTCACGTCAACCGCAACTCCCTTGACAGCCTTGATGTCAGGTTCAGCTACGGACGCGAGCAGGCCACGTTCGGCGCCGGTGCGATTGTCAACACCGACTACCGGGTGAGCTCCGCGGGGACGGCAAAGGTGGACGACATCAGCGTCAGCGTGATTCCTTCGGCGCTCGACGTCGCCTACCGCGACTTCCGGTGGCGGGCAGACTCGGGCGCGGTATTCCGGGTGAACCACGTCGGGGCGGGGGTGAGCGGTCTGGTCTTCCGCCGCGATTCGCAGTCGGTCGCCGTCAACCTGACTCTCGGCCAGGGGGAAACCGTGAAGGCCTCCGTTGACGGAAAGAACCTGGACCTTGAAGGTTTGAAGCACCTGCTTGGCGGGGAGGAAGCACCCGGAGAACCCAAGACGTTCACCGGGACGGCGCGCCTGAAGGCAACGGCTGCCGGAACGCTTGCCGACCCCGAGATGTCCGCCACGATCGAGGCCGACAGCGTGACGTTCCGCGCACTTCCCTTCGGCCGGCTCGTATCGGATCTCCGGTACCGGGACCGGAGCATCGAGGGGCACGTGCGGGTCGTCGAGCCGGGGAAGCCTGCCGACACTTCGCCGATCATGACGATTGACGGGACGCTCCCGGTGGACCTCCGGCTGGAGAAATCCGGAGAAGACACCGCCGGGCGTGAAATGAATCTCCGCGTTCTCTCCCACGGCGTACAGATGAACATCCTTGAGCCGCTGCTCCACACGTTCAAGGACCTCTCGGGTCTCATGACCTCCGACCTCACGCTCACGGGGACGCTGAAGGACCCGGTCTATGCCGGAACCCTCGGGATCTCGCAGTGCTCGTTCCTGTTCCTCCCCAACAACATCCGGTACACGCTCGAAGGGACATTCAGGCCCCAGGGGGAGCGGATCAACGTCGTGGACTGCGTGATCAAGAACGTCCCTGAAGATGTGCGCGCCGGGAGGGAAGGCATCATGCACCTCGGCGGGGATTTCTCCCTGCGCAACCTCCGTCCCGGCGATTTCAACCTGACCGCCGACGGCCGTCTGCTCGTTGTCAAGGAGACGACCGAGCAATCCTCGCTCGGCGTGTACGGGGATCTCTTCGTTGAGATCGGCCCCGGTCCCCTTCACTTCACGGGAGAAATCGAAAACTCGCTTCTGCGGGGCTCCGTCGGCATCGGGAACTCCTCGTTGATCTTCCCCCCCACGCAGTCGACCGTCGTGGAGGAATCCCCGCAATCCGTCCGGCTCCTTTTTGTCAACGACACGCTCCGGGTGGAAAAGAAACCCGAACGGTCCGCCGTGGCCAGGTACTTTGCCGGCACGTTCGACGGACCTGCGGCCGCAGGCGCCGGGGAGCGGAAATCGAAATCGTTCATGGACGGCCTTCATTACGACCTCGATATCACGGCAGGCGGCGGGAACACCGAAATCCGGATGATCTTCAATCCCGTGACAAACGAAGAGCTGGTGGCTGTCCTTGACGGCAAATTCACGATCACGGGGGACGGGAGGCGCTGGACCGGGGACCTGACGATCAACCGCGCCTACTACAATTTCATCAAGCGGTTCGACGCGACGGGGAGCATAAGCTACACCGGGGATTTCCTGAATCCGGCGCTGAACATCGTCGCCACCTACCAGGGAACGAGGACGGTACGGGATACGACGGCGGGCTCCACCACTCCGCAGCGGTCGGAGAGGATCCTCGTCACGCTCAAGATCAGCGGGACGCGCAAGGAACCGAAAGTGGAATTTGGCATGACGATCAACGACGTTGACTACGCGCTCTACAGCGGTCAGACGTCGCACGATCTGCAGTCCGACTGTATCGCGTTCATCCTTGTGGGGAATTTCCCGATGAACGCCGACCAGAGGAACGAGCTCCCGACGCAGGCGCAGTCGATGGCCCTGACGACGACGCTCAGCGGCGCATCATCGGTGCTCACGGGGAAGATGTCGGAGTTCCTCAAGCACCAGGCGGGGCTGGACGTCAACGTCGAGCTCAACAACGTCGCAGGCAAGGACGCGGCGGGGAGGGATGCCACCGAGCTGCGCCTGAGCGGAACGGCGTGGAACGGCTACTGGCGCTACGGGGGGACGATCCTCAACGACCCGCTCGCCAACGCGAACGTCAGCATCCTTTATTCGCTCGGCACGGTATTCGACGCGCCGTCGCTGCGCAACCTCATGCTCGAGCTCGAACGCCGGGTCGAGCCGGCGGTCATCACCAACGACCTCAAGCGGATAAATTCCGCGAGGCTTTTTTACCGTTTTTCATTCTGACAGGAGAACATTATCGCACAGATTAAACAGAGGGTCCTCGCGTACCTCACAACGCACACGGCGGCGGTCACGGTCAAGGACCTCGCACAACACATCAAGATCAGGGGGAAAGACGAATTCCGGTCCCTGCGGGAGCTGATGGACGAGCTCGAACGGAAGGGGATCGTCGAGGCGGACGACCGGGGGAAATTCACGTACGTCCGCCGCAAGGAGAAGAAGAACGAGGGGAAGAAGAACAGGGGGGGCGGGCCGGAATCCGGGCACATCCGGGGAACCCTCTTCATGACGCGGCGCGGGTTCGGGTTCGTCGCGATCGAGGGGACGGACGATGAGATCTACATCGCGCCCAGGTATCTCCACACGGCGCTCCACAGCGACGTGGTGGAAGTCGTCCGGTTCGCCGGCAGACCGGGCCGTGCGGGCAGGAGCAAGGGGCGGGAAGACGACAGGCCCGAAGGAGAGGTCGTCGCCATCCTCGAACGGAAGATCAAGACTGTCACCGGGCGGCTCGAGTCCGGGCGCTCGGCGTTCTTTGTCGTCCCCGACGACGAGCGTATTGCCCGCGATATTTACGTCTCGCGCGAAGACTCGCTCTCGGCCAAGCCGGGCGACAAGGTCGTCGTCCGCCTCTTTGAGTGGACCGACGAGCACCAGAACCCGGAGGGGGAGATCACGGAAGTGCTCGGCACCGCCGGCGACGCGCGGGTGGAAGTGCTCAGCGTCGCCCGGACATTCGGTCTCCCGTCGCACTTCCCCGGGGAAGTCGAGCGGGCGGCGGCGGCGCTCCCCGCGACGATCGCCCCTGACGTCATACGCGGACGGATCGACTGCCGGCGCATCACATGCGTCACGATCGACCCTGAGGACGCGAAGGACTTTGACGATGCCGTCTCCTATGAGCCCCTGCCGGGCGGGCGGGCGAGGCTCGGCGTCCATATTGCGGACGTGAGCCACTACGTGCGTCCGGGGACGCCCCTCGACGACGAGGCATACGCGCGGGGGACGAGCGTCTACATGGTGAACGAAGTCGTCCCGATGCTTCCGGAGCGGCTCTCAAACGACCTCTGCAGCCTGCGGCCGGACGTGGACCGTCTCACCTACAGCGTGTTCATGGACGTCGTGCCCGACGGCGCGGTGGAACACTACACGATCGGGAAGAGCATTATCCACAGCGCGCGCAGGTTCAGCTACGAGGAGGTCCAGAAGGTCATCGAGGCCGGAAAGGGAGATCACGCGGACGTCATCCTTCCCCTGTTCGAGCTCTCCCGCGTGCTGTTGAAGCGGAGGAGAAAGAACGGAAGCCTCGACTTCGACACCGGCGAGGCGAAGTTCCAGTTCGATGCCGAGGGGCTCCCCTCGCGCATCATCAAGAAGATCCGGCTTGACGCGCACCGGCTCATTGAAGAGTGCATGCTCCTGGCGAACCAGACGGTCGCCCGGCACATCGGCGCGCAGAAAAAGGAGACGGAAGTCAGGCCGTTCCTCTACCGCGTCCACGACCTCCCGGATCCCATGAAGCTCCAGGAGCTCGCCGGTTTCGTGAAGCAGTTCGGGTATTCGCTCGAAGCTCGGAACGGCGTCCCTTCGCGCGAGCTGCAGAAACTCCTTGACAGGGTGGAAGGCTCCGAGGTGGAGAACGTCATCAACGAGGTGGCGCTGCGCTGCATGGCAAAGGCGGTGTACGCGGTGAAGAACATCGGCCACTACGGGCTGGCCTTCACGCATTACACCCACTTCACCTCCCCGATCCGCCGGTATCCCGACCTTGTCGTCCACCGGCTCCTTGAAGAGTACGCCTCGGGCGTCAGCGGACCGCGCATCGAGGAGATCCGGAAGCAGCTTCCCGACATCGCCCGCCAGTCGTCGGAGCGGGAACGGACCGCCGCCGAGGCCGAACGGGCCTCCGTGAAGGTGATGCAGGTGGAATATATGAAGCGCCACGTCGGGGACGAGTTCGCGGGGGTGGTCACGGGTGTCACGAATTTCGGCCTTTTTGTCGAAATCAACGATAATCTCGTGGAGGGGATGATCCCGGTCCGCGAGCTTTCGGACGATTATTACGTCTTTGATGAGAAGCACTATTCGCTCCGGGGGCGTTCACACGGGAAAGTCTACCGCCTCGGAGACCCCCTCCGGGTGCAGGTTCTCACCGTGAACGCGGAGGGGCGCAGAATCGACTTTGCCATAGTCCCCCAGGAGCGTTTTCCGGGTCAAAAACGTTAAACTTAGGGAGGCATTCCTGTGTTTAATAGTGGGGAGCCGTCTCCGGTTGCTTCCATTTCGGGTTTGGTGTAACATGCCATAGCGGGCCATCCGGCTCCGCCGGGGTGTATCCTGCTTCACGGGGGCATTTAATAAACGAGGGGAGTATGAAACGGTTCGATCGGGGCGTTGCACGCTGGGCTGTGCTTCTGGTCCTGTGCGTGTGCGCATCAGCGGCCTCCCGGGCCCAGGACGAGGAGTTCGGGAAGAACAAGGTGCAGTACACCCGGTTCCACTGGTCCTACATACAGTCGGATCATTTCGACATCTACTTTTCCGACGGGGGGCAGTATCTGGCGGAGTTCACTGCCACGGCCGCCGAGTCGGCCTATGCCTCCATCAGCAAGTCGTTCCGCTACCAGCTCGTCAACCGCGTCCCCATCATCGTGTACAATTCGCACAACGATTTCCAGCAGACGAACGTCGTGAGCGAGTACCTTGAAGAGGGGATCGGCGGCGTCACCGAGCTCTTCAAGAACCGCGTCATACTCCCCTTCGAAGGTTCGTACGCGATGTTCCGCCACGTCATCCATCACGAGCTGACGCACGCGGTGGTCAACGACATGTTTTACGGCGGATCGATCCAGTCGATTATCTCGAACAACATCACGCTCCAGCTCCCCCTCTGGTTCAACGAAGGCCTCGCGGAATACGAATCCCTGAAGTGGGACACCGATTCCGACATGTTCCTCCGCGACGCGACGGTCCATGAATATCTTCCCCCCATCGACCGGCTCTACGGGTATTTCGCGTACCGCGGCGGACAGTCGCTCTGGTGGTACATTGCGGGGAAGTACGGCGATCAGAAAGTGGGCGAGATCCTGAACCGGATCAAGAGCACCCGGAGCGTGGAGGGCGGGTTCCGGGGCTCACTCGGGCTGTCGCTCGAAGAGCTCAACGAGAGATGGCAGAAAGAGATGAAAGTCATCTACTGGCCCGACATCGCCAAGCGCGAAGAGCCCCCGGATTACTCCAGGCGGCTGACCGACACGAGGAAAGACGGGTCGTTCTACAACACGAGCCCCGCGATCTCCCCCCAGGGCGACCGGGTGGCATTCATCTCGAACCGGAATGAGTACTTCGACGTCTTCATCATGAACGCCTCGGACGGGACGATCATCAAGAAGCTCGTTGACGGCCAGACGACGAACAATTTCGAAGAGCTGCACCTGCTCACCCCGGGGATGAGCTGGTCGCCCGACGGCAAGCGGATCGCCATTTCGAGCAAGGCCGGGGAACAGGACGCGATATTTCTCGTC
>DATJPH010000609.1:0-5430 GCA_035506475.1 Bacteroidota bacterium
CGGGTTCCAGTGGTCAAACCCCGAATCGCAGGACGTGATATTCTGGCACTATGACATCACCAACGAAGGGACGGTCGACTATCCCGCCGCGGGTCTGGCGGAGAACATCATTTTCGGCCTCTACATGGATTCCGGGGTCGGCGGGTCGGCGATTTCCTGCGACGGCATCGCCGAATCGGACGACGACAACGCGTTCTACGACAATTCCGTTGCGGGTTTGAATCTCGTCTACACCTGGGACGTCTACGGTCACGGGGTGGGGCTCGGGACGCTGTGTGCGCCCACCGGGTACGTGGGGTATGCCTATCTCGAGACCCCGGGGAAACCCTACGACGGTGTCGACAACGACCTCGACGGCATCGTGGACGAAAACCGTGCGAGCGGCCCCGGGCAGAAGATCGTCGGGCAGACGGCGATTGCCGCGTACGTCAATTCCAGCCCGCGCTATAACATGGCGAATTTCGAGAACTACTACGGCAAGCTCCAGGATCGTCCCGCGTTTAAAGCGGGCGAATGGTGGACCGGCGACGAGGACATGGACTGGGTTGCCCTGTACGACGATCTCGGGGCGGACGGCGTGCCGAACACGCATGATATCGGCGAAGGGGACGGGATCCCGACGGCGGGCGAGCCGGATTTTGACAAGACCGATCCCGACGAATCCGACCAGATCGGTCTGACGGGTTTCAAGATGAACAGGATCAGCCCGGGGAAAGGGAACCCGGACCAGACAACGGACGGCGTCATATTTTTCACCAATGCCCTCGACTGGCCCCACCGGCTGTATACGAAGTTCACAGATCCCACCCCGGTCAACCGTTTTGATTACGCGGTCGTGAACAATTACAACATTGCGTTCCTCTTTGCCTCCGGACCCTTCACGCTCAAATCGGGCGATCATGAGCGGTTCAGCCTCGCACTTGCGTACGGCGCGAATCTGCCGGAGCTGCGGACCGTCGTGACGGTCGTGGAGGCGATCTATAATGCCAACTACCAGTTCTCGCAGCCTCCGCCGACCCCCACGGTGAAGGCCGAGGCGGGGGATCACTACGTCCAGCTCACATGGGACGACGTCGCGGAGAACTCGACGAACCCCATCACGAGGATCAACGCGTTCGAAGGATACCGGATCTACCGGTCGACCGATCCCACGTTCCTGGACCCGAAGGTGATCAGCAACGGCCAGGGGACCGGGACCATCGGCAACGGCAAACCGGTCGCACAGTTCGACCTGAAGGACGGCCGTGCCGGGTACTCCGCAAAGACCGTTCAGGGGGTCGCCTACTGGCTCGGCACCGAAACGGGGCTCACGCACACCTGGCGCGACACAACGGTGACCAACGGGCAGCAGTACTATTACGCGGTCTGCTCATATGACTGGGGACCGACACTTGTCAAAGGGAGCGTGGCATTCACGTATTATCCTTCCGAGAGCCCGATTACGGTGCACCAGTCGCTCCTGGGCGGAACGATCCTTCCGATCAATGTCGTGGCGGTCCGCCCCAATCCGAGAGTCCTCGGCTACACTTCTGCGGGAGTCTCCCCCGCGACGCGGGTCGCGGGAACCGGGTTCGGCACCGTCGGCGTCAGGATGGTCAATGCCCCCCAGGTGCCGGACAACCATATGTTCATCCTCACGTTCAACAGTGACCCCGACAGCGTCCACGCAATCACGTATACGCTGAGAGACTCGACGGCGCACACGGTGCTCTACACGACCGGAAACGTGTTCGACGGATCGACCGCCGGACAGGTCGCCTCGGGCGTTCTGCCGGTCGTCTTCACGCCCCCGACGATACTCGTCGATTCAGCGAACACCGGATTTGTCGCCGGCAGTCCGACGAACGCACAGCTGAGTTTCGTCTACAACGCGAGCGTCATGCCGATCAACAAGCGGCGGTTTGCGTTTCCGGCGGATATCACGATCAGGTTCTCGAACGCGGTCCTCGATACGTCGGTCGGGCAGTTCCCCTTCAGCCCCCAGCCCGTGAAGTTCACCGTCGTCGCCCATACCGCCTCGGGGGATGTGAAGCTCCCGTTCCTGTTCTTCGATCTGAACGGTGATTCCACGCTCAGCCATCTCGAGGGGGGGAACCACGAGACGATCCAGATCCTCACGGGGCCCGACAGCCTCCCGCCGGGAAACCGGACGACCTGGAACGTCCAGCTTACGAAAGACGACGCCACGACGCGCACGCCCGGGAGCGGCGACTCGTATGAATTCAGGTTGCTTAAGCCGTTGACGACCGGGGATGTGTTCACGTTCACCTCGAAGGCGGAGACCGTCGCGGCCGATATAGCGAAGGCGGAATTCAAGGGGGCCCCGTACGTCGTGCCGAACCCCTACGTGGGGGCGGCGAGCTTCGAACCTGCGCCGTTCGGCGTGCAGGGGAGGGGAGACCGGCGGATCGAGTTCCGCAATCTTCCGCAGTCGTGCACGATCCGCATCTTCACCGTGCGGGGCGATCTCGTGCAGACGATCCGGCAGGACGGGTCGACCGGGGGATTTGCGGCATGGGATCTCAGGACGAAGGATAATCTGGACGTCGCACCCGGTCTCTATATTTATCATGTCGATGCAGGGACGATCGGGACATTCATCGGCAAATTCGCCATCATCAAGTAATGAGGGCGCCCATGACGAATCGAAGTGTGCTTCTGTTGACGATCCTGGCGTTCGGATCCTGTCTTGCATGGGGTCAGGCGAAAACAGGGACGACGGTGGGGCAGTTTCTCATGATCGAGCCGAGCGCCCGCATCGGCGGCATGGGGAACGCGGGGGCGACGATGATGGACGAGATCGACGGGGCCTATTACAACCCGGCGGCGATCGGGCATTTTACCCAGAGCGGCGTTCAATTCACGCACAGCCCCTGGCTGGCGGGGATCACGTTCGACTATGCCGGGCTTGCGCTGACACTGGGGGAGGTCGGCAATCTGTACGGGTCCGTCACCGCGCTGAATTCGGGCGATATCGCAGTGACGACCGTCGATCAGCCCCTCGGGACGGGGGAGAACTACACGGTAACTGACGTTGCCTTCGGCCTGGGATACGGGAAACAGGTCTCGGAGCGATTCTCGCTGGGCATCCAGGTCAAGTTTCTCCAGGAGACAATATGGCATTCTTCGATGTCAGGCTTCGCGCTTGACGTGGGGACGCTCTACAGGATTTCTCCCAACGGGCTTCATATCGGCGCAAGCATCTCGAATTTCGGAACGCGCCCGCAATTCGACGGCCGCGATCTCCGGATACAATTCGACCAGAACAAGCTGATCAACGGTGACAACCCGGCAATCCCGGGCCAGATCAACACGCTCGATTTTCCCCTCCCGATCCTCTTCCGGGTCGGCGTCGGGCTCCCCGTTGTCGTCGATCAGAACAACAAGGTCCATATCGAGGTCGACGCCTACCATCCGAGCGACAACAATGAGAGCGTCAGCTTCGGCGCGGAGTGGATGTTCTTTGACACGTTTGCCGTGCGGGGGGGATACCAGAACCTGTTCCTGCAGGATTCAGAGGTCGGCCTGACGCTCGGCGCGGGGATCCGGTACTCCCTGAACGATGTCAGGATCTCGTTCGACTATGCGTGGGCAAACCACGGGCGCCTGGACTACACGCAGCTGCTGACCTTCGGCGTCATGTTCTGATATCCATCGGACTGATGAGGAAATTCAACACTAAGTACGGATCGTTCTCCGACGACGGGACGGAGTACATTATCACGACGCCGGGAACCCCCCGGCCGTGGATCAATGTGATCAGCAACGGCGACTACGGCTGCACGGTCTCCCAGGCGGGCGGCGGGTACAGCTGGAGGACCCATGCACAGCTCAACCGCCTGACGCGCTGGGAGCAGGACCTTGTCAGGGACGGGTGGGGAAAATTCATCTACCTCCGGGACGAGAAGGGGAACCTCTGGTCGGCCGGGTGGAAACCCGTCTGTGCGGCGCCGGACGCCTACCGGTGCCGGCACGGCATCGGGTACACGGTGATTGAATCGAGAAATTTCGGCGTCGAAACTGACCTTGTCGTCACCGTGCCGAACGATGAGCCGATGGAGGTATGGAAGCTGACGCTGCGCAACGTCTCCCGCCGGCCCAGGACGCTCAACCTGTATTCCTACCTTGAATGGTGCCTGGGGCAGGCGCCGGACTGGCACCGGGAGTTCCACAAATCGTTCATCGAGACCGCCTACGACGCAAAGGCGCACGCGGTGTACGCCTCGAAGCGCCTCTGGGAAGTCCCGACCGATCGAGGGCACTGGAACACCGAATGGCCGTATGTCGCCTTTCACTCATCAAGCCTGAAACCCTCCTCGTTCGATACCGACAGGGAATCCTTCCTCGGCATGTACGGGGATGTCGCGCGGCCCGCCGGGGTCGGTATGAAGAAGCTGAAAGGACGGTCCGGCAACTGGCTCGACCCCTGCGCGAGCCTCCATCACGTCGTCGCGTTGAAGCCGGGCGAGTCGAAAGAGATCGTCTACACGCTCGGTTGTGCGGCCTCGCAGGGGGAGGCCGCGGAGCTGGCCTCTGCCTATGCAGTGCGTGGTGCGGCGGACAGGGCGCTCACGGATGTTGACCTCCGTTGGCGGGGGCTTCTGGGGACCGTGAATGTCGCGACGCCCGAACCCTCGATGGACGTGATGGAGAACATCTGGCTCAAGTACCAGACCATCTCCGGCCGCATCTGGGGGCGGACGGCATACTACCAGACCGGCGGGGCGTACGGGTTCCGTGACCAGCTCCAGGACAGCCAGCTCTGGCTCGCGATCGATCCGGAGCGGACCAAGCAGCAGCTTCTCCTCCACGCGCGTCACCAGTTCGAGGACGGGACCGTCTATCACTGGTGGCACCCGGTGTCCGAGGTCGGGCTGCGGAACCGGATCTCGGACAATCTCCTCTGGCTCCCGTATGTGATGAACGCCTATATCCAGGAGACGGCGGACCTGGCCGTCCTGGACTGCCGCGAGCGGTTTGCTGACAACGCCTCGGGCGCCTCGATGTACGAGCACTGCATCAGAGCGATCGAGAAGGCGCTGGAGCGGTTCAGCCCGCGGGGACTCCCTCTGATCGGCGAGGGGGACTGGAACGACGGGCTGAGCGCCGTCGGGCTTGACATGAAAGGGGAATCCGTGTGGCTCGGCCATTTCCTGCACAGGATCCTCCTTGACTTCTCCGCCCTGGCGCGCCTCCGGGGAGACGGCCCCCGATCCGGCCGCTACGCCACGCGCGCCGAGGTCCTGAGGGGAAAACTGAACACGCTCGCGTGGGACGGCGCCTACTACTACGGGGCGACGAAAGACTCCGGGGAGAAGCTCGGAAGCAGCGCAAATTCCGAGGGGAGCCTGTGGCTCAATCCGCAGACGTGGGCCGTGATCGGAGGAGTCGCCGACCACGCGCGCGCGGCGGAAGTCTTCAACGTTGTGG
>DATJPH010000610.1:0-5071 GCA_035506475.1 Bacteroidota bacterium
GCTCCTCCGGCGCAAGGGGCCTGTCGAACTGGAGGTACAGGCCGAGGCGCGGAAGCCCGAGCGCGTGCGCCAGAAGGAGCTCGGCATTGAGCCGCGACTCGCCGAAGTGCCGCTCCCGCAGATACCCGTCGGCCCACTCCAGGAGCGCAAGAACAGTCCAGACGCGTGCGGGCGCGCTTTCAGGAGGGGGCACGTTCATTCCCGACCAATATATCACCGCGCTCCCGGAAATGCAACGACAGGAATGCGCGCCTCATGCGTGCGTCTCCTGCGGCATGATCGTCCTGGGCTCCTTCACCTGCCGCGCGAGGTAGACGATCCCCGTCACGGAGGAGAGGCCGCCAAGGAGAAAGACCCCCCGGAGCCCGATCCAGGCCGAGAGTATCCCCCCGATAATTCCCGAAAGATAGAAAGGCGCCAGGAGCGTGTTCATGAGACCGACGTACGTCGACCGCTTCTTCGCAGGTCCGTACTCGATCGACATGTTGTACCTCGCGGTGATCTCGGTCCCCAGGTTGATGCCGAGCAGGAGATACACAAGGCTGAACCAGCCGAGCGACGGCGCCGCGAACGCCATGATGCTCGCCCCCAGGAGGCTCACCGAGGCGACAAGGAGCGCCGTCTTGTTCCCGTACCTGTCGGCAAGGTACCCGGTGACGAGCGCGCTGACCACCTGTATGGCGACCATGATGAGCGTGAATTCGCCGATCGCCGATTCGTCGGCACTGAACTTCTCCAGCGCGTACACCGTGTAGAAGCTCACCGGCATCGTCGCAAACGTGAGTATCGCGCACGCGTTGATGAACTTCCGGAACGGGGGGTTGGATGTGAGTATCCCGGGGAGCTCCTTGAGAAACGCGAAGAAGGGGCGGCGCACGGAGACGGTGCTCGGCTCGGTCTCACGGAGCTCGCCGAGCAGGACGAAGGAGCCCATCTGGAGCGCAAACGCCGCGAAGAAGGCGATGGCGTATGACGAGGGGAATGCGAACCGTGCGAGGATCCATGTGAGGCAGACTCCGCAGGCAAACGCGCAGAGTCCCCCCGCCGAGTTGCGGAGCCCGACAAGGCGCCCCCGCTTCCGCGCGGGGGTGAGCTTGGCGAACAGGTCGAACCAGCCCGGGGTGGCCACGCCGACGACGACCTGCATCGCCGTGAAGAGGACGAGAAATATCCAGAGGGCGGCGCCCGGGTGGTCGGCACCGAGCAGAAGAATCGCCACCGCCATCACGAGGACGAACATCCTGTGGGTCAACCCGTACCGGACCGCCCACGGCTTCTTCCATGGGATCGTTTCGACGTACCGGGCCGCGAATATCTGGGGGATGTATATGCCCACGTTCACAAGAACACCCAGCGTTCCGACGACGACGTTGCTCCCCCCGAGCCTGTTGACAAGCGCCGGGAGCACCGTCTGGGGGTTGATGAATGCCGCCGCCGCCACCGCAAGGGCCCCCTCGACGCCGTTGACAAGGAAGTTCCTCCTCTCCGTCGGCGAGTCACCGGGAACAAGATGCCACAGGTCTCTCAATGCGACGCGCCCCCGGTCGTCCCGGGAGCACTGTAGACAACCTCCCCCGCGATGATCGTCTTCTCAACCCGGGTCGTCAGTATCTTCGGAGGATCGATCTTCATGATGTCATCTGTTAGTACAACCAGGTCGGCCCACTTTCCGGGCTCGATGCTCCCCTTTTCTCTCTCCTGGAAACCGGCGAACGCTCCCCAGATCGTGTACGAACGGAGGGCTTCCTCGCGCGTCATCCGCTCCCCGGGATTCCATCCTCCGGGAGGCTGTCCGTCTCTGTCCTGCCGCGTGATCGCCGCGTAGAATCCCCAGAGCGGGTTTGGGCTCTCCACCGGAAAATCAGAGCCGCCGGGGATGATACTCCCCTGCCTGATGAGCGATCGCCAGGCGTACGCTCCCTTGATGCGCGAGGGTCCGAGCCTGTCGGGTGCCCATGGCATATCCGATGTGCAGTGCGTTGCCTGCATAGTTGGAATCACGCCGAGCGCGTTGAACCTGGGAATATCGGAGGGGGCAAGAACCTGCGCGTGTTCAACCCTGAACCGGACGTCATGCCCCTTCGCACTCCTGGCAGTGAGCGCTTCGGCGTAGGCATCGAGGACGAACGCGTTGGCCCTGTCCCCGATCGCATGCGTACAGATCTGGAACCCCGCGTCAAGCGCCTGTTCGGCCGCCTCAACGAGCACGCTGCGCGACAGGAGCGTCAGTCCCCTGTTCCCGGGATCGTCGCTGTATGGTTCCAGGAGCGCCGCCCCCCGCGAGCCGAGCGCGCCGTCCGCGTAGAACTTCACCGCCCTGACAGTCAGCCTCCCGTCGGACCAACCGATGAGCGGGCCCGCTTTCCGTGAGGCCGCCCAGAATCCGGCGGAAGAACCGGAGATCGCCGCGTAGACGCGGAACGGAAATTTCCCCGCCGCAATCAGATTCTTGTATATCGCCACACCGCCGGAATCGACCCCCATGTCATGGACCTCCGTGAGCCCGGAGGCAATGCAGACGTCGACCGCGCGGCGGACGGCCTCTGTCCGCTCGGCCTCCGAAGGAGGCGGGACAACGCCAAGGAATGCGTCCATCGCGTTGTCGACGAATACGCCCGTCGGCTCCCCTCCCTCCGAGCGGAGGATTCTCCCCCCGGGGACGTCCGGGGTCTTCCCGGTGATCCCTGCGATCTCCAGCGCCCTTGTATTGACCCAGACGGCGTGCCCGTCCACGCGCGTCAGGATGACGGGGATGCCGCCGGAGACGCGGTCAAGCGAGAAACGGGTCGGGAATGCCTTCCCCGGCCAGAGATTCTGATCCCACCCACGCCCCCTGATCCACCCCCCGTTCACCGTGTCATGGACTGCCCGGCCGACCCGCGAGGCCGCCTCCTCTTCGGAGGGGGCGCCGGCGACGTCGAGGTTCATCAGCGCGGCGCCGAGGCCCTCGATGTGCGCATGCGAGTCGATAAATCCGGGATAGACCGGCCTGCCGCCCAGGTCGATCGTGGAGTCGGCATGGAACGACGAGCGGATTTCGCTGTCCGAGCCCACGGCGACGATCCTGTCCCCCCGGATCGCAACGGCCGAGGCGACCGGTTTCCGTTCGTCGAGCGTATAGATGACGCCGTTCACGAGTATCATCGAGGCATCCCCGGGTCGTGAGAGGAGAAGATAGAGGAGAACCCCGGCGCCGAGGAGGAGCGCCGCGAGCGCAACGTTCTTTTTCATCGAGATCACCTGTCAAAGAGGAGTCCAATATAGAGATCCGGCCGCTGAAATTCCAGCAGGACTGGCAACTCTCGGGGGCTTTCCCTACGTTGGATTTCATTTTCCCGGGGAGAGAAGCCCATGAGCGTTCGACGCCGCACCGCACCGGTTCCCACACGAGAGTTCCGCACGTTCGTCGGCATCGTCCGGAGGCTCCGCCGGGAGTGCCCGTGGGACAGGAAACAGACGCACCGCTCGCTCAGGGAGAGTCTCCTCGAGGAGACCTACGAGGTCCTCGACACGCTGGGGAGCCGCGACAGGAAAGGCCTGGCGCTGGAACTCGGGGACCTCCTGCTCCACGTCGCCATGCACGCCACGATCGCCGAAGAGCAGCGGGAGTTCACGTTCGCGCAGGTCCTCTCGGGGATCAGCGACAAGCTCGTGCGCCGCCATCCCCACATTTACGGGACGGCCGCTGCCCCCGACGCCGGGACGGTGGTCAGGAACTGGGAGCAGATCAAGATGAACGAGGGACGGCGCTCCGTCCTCGAAGGGATCCCGCGCCATCTCCCCGCGCTGCAGCAGGCCGCGCAGGTCCAGCGCCGGGCCTCGGCTGTGGGGTTCGACTGGAAGACGTCGGAGGGCGTTCTCAAGAAGGTTGCGGAGGAGGCGCGCGAAGTGCGCGGGGCGCGGACAAGGCGCCGCCGCGAGGAGGAGTTCGGCGACCTCCTGTTCTCCCTTGTGAACCTCGCGCGCTTCACCGGCGTGAAGCCGGAGCACGCGCTGCGGGGCGCGGTCGCCCGGTTCACGCGCCGTTTCCGGTACGTGGAGCGGGGGCTGGCCGCGCGCGGGATCAGGACGGGCGAGGCGACGCTCGCCCAGATGGATGCGCTCTGGGAGGAAGCGAAGAGGAAACGCCGAAGGCGGAGGTAGGAGTCCCCCTACTCCTCCTGGCCGCCGGCGGCCGGGTGCCTGTCGTAGGCGTCGATAATGTCCTTGACGAGCCGGTGGCGGACCACGTCGTTCCTGTCGAAATAGACGAACGATATCCCGGGGACGTCGCGGAGCACCTCCTGCACCTGGACAAGCCCCGAGGTCATCTTCCGGGGGAGATCGATCTGCGTGACGTCCCCCGTCACGATCGCCCGCGAGTTCGGCCCGAGCCGGGTGAGGAACATCTTCATC
This sequence comes from Bacteroidota bacterium, assembly GCA_035506475.1. Classification (GTDB taxonomy): domain Bacteria; phylum Bacteroidota; class Ignavibacteria; order UBA10030; family UBA6906; genus Fen-1273. Next base: position 4,396 of record DATJPH010000610.1, read on the forward strand.
TGCATGGCTGAAGCGTTCTGCGCCTCGTCGAGTATGACGAACGCGTTGTTCAGCGTCCGGCCGCGCATATAGGCAAGCGGGGCAATCTCGATAATCCGCTTCTCGATATACCCTTTGAGCTTCTCGGCGGGGAGCATGTCGTCCAGCGCGTCGTACAGCGGGCGGAGATAGGGATCGACCTTCTCCTTGAGGTCGCCGGGGAGGAACCCGAGGCTCTCCCCGGCTTCCACCGCGGGACGTGTCAGGACGATCTTCGTGATCTCGTTGTTCTTCAGGGCGGCCACGGCAAGCGCCACGGCCATGTATGTCTTGCCGGTACCGGCCGGGCCTATGGCAAAGACGATGTCGTTCTTCCGGACTTCCCGGACGTAGGCGCGTCCCCCGGGCGTCTTGGCCCGGATCATCTGGTTGCGCGTGAAGACGATAAGGGAGTCGAGCTCTTCGCCGCTCATCGCCGAGGCGACGCCGCGCGGAAGCGCCGGCTCGCCGTTGGCGGTCACCAGGTCGATCACGGTGTCCACGTCGTTGACCGTCAGCGAACCATTTCTCGTCAGAAGGAACATCAACTCCTTGAAGACGCGCTCGAGCTGGTCCACTTCCGCGGGGTCCCCGCGGAGGGTGATCACGTCCCCCCGGACAATCACCGTCGCGTCAAACCTCTTCTCGACGATCTGCA
>DATJPH010000611.1:0-11549 GCA_035506475.1 Bacteroidota bacterium
CACGTGGACGAATCGAAACCCGTGCTCTACGAGACCGAAGGGTACTCCGTGCGCGGGGGAGGGAGGGCGAAGGAACTCGCCCTCCTCCTCCGGTGCAACCAGGTCGTCGTCGAGCACCGGTTCTTCGGCAAGTCCGCCCCCGATTCGCTCCAGTGGAAATACCTGACGACGAAGCAGGCGGCCGGGGACCACCACCACATCGCCATGCTCCTCAAGACGATCTACCGGGGGAAATGGGTGTCAAGCGGCACGAGCAAGGGGGGACAGACGACGCTCTTCTACAGGTATTACTACCCGGGTGACGTCGATGCGAGCGTGGCCTACGTCGCGCCCGTCAACCTGTCGCAGGAAGATCCGCGCATCATCAAGTTCCTCAGGACGGTCGGCACCCCGGAGGAGAGATCGCAGATCCGGGAGTTCCAGGTCGCGCTCCTGAGACGCGAGAAGGAAATCCTCCCGCTGATCGACCGGGTTGCGGAAAAAGAGAAGCTCACCTTCTCGATCGGCAGGGCGATGGCGTACGAGTACAGCGTCCTGGAGTTCCCCTGTGCGTTCTGGCAGTACGGGAGCTCGACGGCGTCGATCCCCCCGAATGATGCTCCGCCCGACACGATGCTGGCGTATCTCGACAGGGTGGCGAACCTGTTCTACTACTCCGACCAGGGGATCAGGGCCTATCAGCCGTTCCAGTACCAGGCGTACACCGAGATCGGCTACTATGGATACGACATCACCGACTTCCGCGGACTCCTCACGGCCGTGAAGAACCCCACGAACGCCATCCTCGCACCGCGGAACACGGACCTCACGTTCAATCCGGCCCTGATGTACAACGTCTACACGTGGCTCCGCGATCACGGGAACAACATCGTGTACATCTACGGGGAGACTGATCTCTGGGGAGCGACGGCGATGGAGCTTTCCGGGAAGACGAATGCGGTCAGGGTCGTGAAGCCGGGGGGTTCGCACCGGACGCGCATCGGGAATCTCCCCCCGGAACAGCAGAAGATCGTCTATGCGGCGCTCGAAGAATGGCTCGGCGTCACGATCGGCCGCTGATCACTTCTCACGGCCGAGCCTCTCGAGCATCCCCATGGCATCGGTGCTGCCGAGCGCTGCCGCTTTCCTGTAGTAGATGCCGGCGTCCTTCCTGTCCTTGATGTCGTCGTACATCGAGGCCATTGCATAATAGGGGACGTAGGATTCCGGTACGATCCGGATCGCCTTGTTGAACTGCTCTGCAGCCATCTCCTTCCAGTATGCGGGCCTCCCCGGGCCGCTCCTCCATGAGCATTCGAACCCGACCATGCAGTACGACGCCGCGAGCCTGAGTTTTGCCCGGGGATACCTCCCCGCGCGGGCGTCCCTGCCAAAGAGCTGCGGGATCCACCCCTCGTCGTCCACCGTCATGAAATGCTGGTAGATGCTCACCGCCTTGTCGATTTTTCCGGCGTCCAGGTACGTCCACTGCGCCCTCCAGTACATCCCCGGGTACGGTTCCGGGGGGAGTGAGGCGAGCCGGTCAAACCACTCGATCGCCCGGGCCGTGTCGTGAAGCAGGGCATACGCCTGCGCCATGAGGAACACCGGGACGACGGCCCCGGGCCTCTCCTCCGCAGCCTTCCTGTACCTGGCGATTGCCCTGGGGGATGCCGCGAGCTCGAGCGAGCCAATGTACGGCTGGCCCAGGAGATACATGAGCGCGTCGTCATCCGGCTTCAGGTCGGACACTCTTTGAATGAACTCCGCGGGAAATCCCCCGTACGAGGTGTACGGCGCCGTCCCCAGTGTGAGCGCTTCCATGTATTCATCGAGCGCCGCCGCCGTATCCCCCTCCTCGACGAAGATGCTCGCCTTCAGCAGATGAGCTTCAGCGCAGGTCGAGTCGATCCCGATCGCCCGGGACGCAAGGTCCAGGGCGATTGCCGGGTGATACATCGAGCCCATCCGGAGCGCCGCGCGCACGGTCGGTTTCAGGAAGGAGGGGGCCTGCCTCCGGAGCGAGGCAAACCGCCCGAGAAGGCGCCGTTCGGAGGATTCGTCGTCGTAATGGCGCGCGAGCTGTATGTAGTCTCCCGCACGCGCGAGCCCGAGCCTGGCGGCATTCTCAAAGCAGGCAAACGCGACGGTGAAGTTCCCGGTGTCCTTCAGGGCTTCCCCGAGCGTCAGGTATGCCGGTCCGCTCGTCGAGTCGAATGCGATCGAAAGGTTGAGCGCGGAAACGGCTTCGGCGGTCCTGTGCCGGGAGTACAGCGCACAACCGAGCCCGCGATATCCTTCGGCGGACGCCGGCTCAAGGAAGAGCGATGTGTCGAACGCCGCGGTCGCTTTCTCATACATCGAATCCTTTCCGCCGCCTGTTCCCAGCGCCATGTCGAGCCGGCCCATCGTCCGCCAGGCCGCGGCATTCTCCCGGTCCAGCGCGATCGCCCTCGCGACGTACGATGCGGCGGCCCTGAGAGAGTCTATCGGTGCCATGATGGACGCGCGGTCGGGCCTGTGACCGATGTATTTGAAGAAGGAGAGCCGGTAGTCGGGCCCGTTCCACGCCAGGTTCCGGAACGAGTCGTCGTGGAGCGTGACGTCGTCGAGCATTGCCTGCGCGCAGCGGGTGAGGGCGTCCGCATCGTCGGGCCTGGTCAGGAGCGCTCTCCTGCAGGCGGCGATCACCGAGTCCGCTTCTCGCCCGAGCGATGCGGCGTTCCGCGTGCGGGGCGTCATGTCTCCCGAGCAGCTGTAGACGGCCAGCGCACAGATTCCCGGCATGAGCAGGCCGGCTGTCACTTTCAAGTGCATTCCGTTGGTCCAGGATGTTGCTGTCGCCGGATAAAGCAATGTGGCGCCTAATGTACGGAGTGCGCCTAACGCGGGCAAGGAACTGCGTCACAATATCCGGTGTTCCCTAAGCGTGGAAAATCATTCAGATGATCCCATTCTCGCCACAGATGCGCTTACGCGGAAGTACGGGGAACTGACCGCTGTCCGTGCCCTCTCGATTGCCCTTCGCCCCGGGGAGGTGTTCGGCCTTCTGGGTCCGAACGGGGCGGGGAAAACGACCGTCATCAAGATGCTGACGACATTGCTCCCCCCCACGTCAGGATCTGCGAATGTGGCCGGTTTTGATATCGTGCGCCAGCCGGGGCGCGTCCGCCGCGTGATCGGTTACGTCCCCCAGCTCCTCTCGGCGGACGGGGGACTCTCGGCCCGCGAAAACCTTCTGCTGTTTGCCCGCCTTTACGACATCCCCCGGGCCGAACGGGAGCCGCGCATACGCGACGCGCTCGCCTTCATGGACCTCGAAGAGGTGCAGGAGAGGCTTGTCAGGACGTATTCGGGGGGGATGATCAGGCGTCTTGAAATCGGCCAGAGCATGCTCCACAGGCCGCGTCTCCTCTTCCTTGACGAGCCGACGGTCGGGCTCGACCCCGTGGCCCGGCACGCCGTCTGGGAGCGGATCGGGAAGGTGCGGCAGGAGTACGGCACGACGATACTCCTGACGACGCACTACATGGACGAGGCGGAGCATCTCTGCGACCGCGTTGCCTTCATGAACCTGGGAGAAGTGACCGCCATCGGGACGCCGGCCGAGCTGAAGGGTTCGATCGGCACCGGCGGCGCGACGCTTGACGACGTCTTCGAGCACTATACCGGCGGGATGCCGGAGGAAGGGGGAACATTCGGTGACACCGTCCGCACACGGCGGAACGCTCGCCGCCTCGGCTAGGGGATCCCGCCTCCCGGAGGCGGCCGCGGGCGCCGCCCGCTACGTGTACAAGACGCTCACAATCGTCAGCCTCGAGGTGCGGAAGCTCAGGCATGACTCGACGGAGCTCGTCACGCGCGCGGTGCAGCCCGCGCTCTGGCTTCTCATCTTCGGAGAGGTGTTCACGCAGGTCCGGGCGATCCCCACGGGGAATCTCCGGTACATCGATTTCATGGCCCCGGGCATACTCGCGCAGAGTGTGCTCTTCATTGCCATCTTCTACGGGATCGCGATCATCTGGGAGCGGGACCTGGGGATCATTCACAAGCTTCTTGTCAGCCCCACCCCGCGGACGGCGCTCGTGCTGGGGAAAGCGCTCTCGGCCGGCGTTCGCGGCCTGACGCAGGCGGTGATCATCTATCTCCTCGCCCTCATGCTCGGCGTGAGCGTGGACTGGAGTCCCCTGGCGCTTCTCGGCGTGTTTGCGGCCGTTGTTCTCGGATCGGCCCTCTTCGCGAGCTTCTCGCTGATCATTGCCTGCGTCGTCAAGACCCGCGAGCGCTTCATGGGGGTGGGGCAGCTGCTGACGATGCCCCTCTTTTTTGCGAGCAATGCGATCTACCCGATTGCGATCATGCCCGTCTGGCTCCAGTACATCGCGCGCGTCAACCCGCTCACGTACGAGGTTGATGCGCTCCGCGCGCTGATGCTCGACGGGGGGACGAGCATCTACGGACTCGGACCCGATTTCGGCGTGCTGCTCGCCGGAACGATCATCCTCGTCGTCCTCGGGGGGAAAATGTACCCGAATGTCGTCAGGTAGTAACTCCGTTATACAGGTTTTTCCCCCCTTTTCCCGCGCTCGAGCGCCGGGCTCCCCGTTCCGATCCTTGCAATCAACGGGCTGAAGAAGTACATTTTGGCACTGTCGTTCTTCCTGTCCTTTCCTTTCTCCTGCTCGCCGCATCATGTCCAACATCCGGGAGGTTTCACGTGCTGATCTTCATTGCCATCGCGCTCGCTTCGTTCATCCTTCTGGCCGGCTCCTTCTTTTTCGGTCACGACCATGACACGGACCATGCCGACGCCGGCCACGGCGTGGACGGACACGATCTCAGCCACGACATGGAACCGACGATCAGCTTCTTTTCCATCAAGGTCATCGCCACGCTCACGATGGGGTTCGGCGCCGCCGGGGCGATCGCCAGGGTGTACGGCGCCGATTACCTCGTCGCCTCCTTCATCGGCCTTGCGTGCGGCATCGCCCTTTCGCTCCTGATGTATTTCATCCTGGGGCTGATCTACAGGCAGCAGGCGTCCTCCATCGTGCCGACCTCATTCGCGCTGGGTCAGACCGGCATCGTGCAGACGGGGATCGGCCCGGGGGTCCTGGGCGAAGTCAGCCTGAATGTCGGCGGACAGTACATGACGTACCTTGCAAAATCCAACGCCACGAAAGAGATCCCGAAGGGGCGTACCGTGAAGGTGGTGGGCCTGATCGGGAGCCAGCTTGTCGTGGAAGAAGTATAACTGCATCACACTCGGAGTCGGCGCCATGGAAAACCTCATCATCCCATTCATGATCATACTTCTCGCGATCGCGTTTCTCATCGTTCTCCGCGTGATTGCGAGCAGGTACAAGAAGATACCCCCGAACGCGGTCGGCATATTCTACGGGCGGAAGTACGTCCACAGGGACCCCGCGACGGGGAAGGAACAGGTCCTCGGATTCAAGGTCGTCGGGGGCGGAGGCCGCATCATCATCCCCTTCGTCGAGTCGTACCAGGAGATGTCGACCGCCGCCTTCCAGACGGAGATCGACGAGAAGGGGATCCCGAACAAGGACAACGTCAAGATCAACGTGCGGGGCGTGGCCACGTGCAAGATCTCCTCGATCCCCGAGGATCTCGGCAACGCCGTGCAGTCGTTCCTGGGGAAGAACGCGGATGAGATCAAGGTCTTCGTGCAGAACATCCTCAAGGGGCATCTCCGCTCCATCATCGGGAAGCTCGATATCGACAGCCTGCTCCGGGAGCGGGACCAGTTCAACAAGAAAGTGGTCGAGGAGTCCTCCGAGGAGCTCAAACGGCTCGGCATACAGATCATCACGCTAGTCATCCAGGAGGTGGGGGACGAGTACGGCTACATCGACGCGCTCGGCAAGCGGGCCGTCGCCGAGGCGGTCAGGGACGCAAACATCAAGGTGGCCGAGGCGGACCGTGACGCCGCCATCAGGGTGAGCACCGCGCAGCGCGAGGCGGCGACAGTCCGCGCCGGCAACGAAGCGTCCATCGCCGAGGCGGAGATGGGGAGGGACATCAAGAAGGCGGAATTCAAGGTCAAGACCGACACGAAACGCGCTGAGGCCGACAAGGCTCTTGACATCGCCAACGCCGACCAGGAGAAGACGCTCCGGGTCAAGCAGGCGGACAGGGACGCCGCCGAGCGCGAGGCGCAGATCAAGGTGCAGGAGATGGAGGCCGTCCGCAAGCAGCGGGAGCTCGATGCCTCCGTCGTCAAGATCGCCGAGGCCGAGCGCCAGAAGCGCGTCATCGACGCCGACGCCGCCAAGCAGACGGTGATCCTCCAGGCGGAGGCCGAGATGCAGCGCCTGATGAAGGAAGCCGAAGGAAAGAAAAATGCAGACACGTTCCTCGGCGAGGGGGAAGCGGCAAAGACCCGCGCCACGCTCCTTGCCGTCGCGGACGGCGAGGCCGCGAAGAAAAAGCAGGCCCTGATTGCCGAGGCGGAAGGGACCACGCAGCTTGCCGCGGCGCTGGCGAAGATGACCTCCGACGCCAGGCTGATCCTCGTTCTGGACCGTCTCCCGGTCCTCTTCGACAGGGGAGGGGACGCGCTCTCCAAGGTCGCGGCATCCGTCTTTTCAAGCGTTGCCGCCCCGCTCGGGAGCATCGACAGGCTCGAGATCGTGGACATGGGCTCCGGCCGCGGCCTGGAGCAGATGAGCTCGATCGTTCCCAACACCGTCTTCCGCACGATCGCCGCCGCAAAAGCGCAGGGTATTGACATTTCGAAAATGTTGAATTTCCTTGGAGTCGACGTGGAGGAGGCGCTGAAGAAGCTGACGTCCGACCCCGGCCCCGCGAAGTAACGAAAGTCGTTGCGAGGGTCATGGCGCCCGCGGCGCCATGACCCGAAGCAACCTGATCCAATTAGCGAAGGAACCCGTATGGACACACCCCCACAGGAGCACGTCTATCCTCTTGCCGATGCGAAGCCCCGGGCGATCGTCGTCTGCTGCTGCGATTCGCGGTTCCAGCGCGCGTTCCGCGAATTTATCGCGAACGAGCTGCATCTGAACGAGGGGGAATACATCCCCATGGTGATCTCCGGAGGCGTGGCGTCCCTCTCCGAGCCCCTCAGGCTCCCCAAGGAGTTCAAATACGTCAAAGACCGGATCCAGTTTTTCCTGGAGGTGTTCGATTCGGTCAACCGGCTTGTGCTCATCAACCACGATGACTGCCGCCATTACGCGGCGATGAAGGAGTCGTTCGGCCCGACATTCCTCCAGCACGTGCAGCACATATCCGAGAGGCAGATCAAGGATCTCCTCAGCGTCGCCAAAGCGCTCATCGGCCTCGGAGCCCCCGGACTCCAGATTGAAGTCTACTACGCCAGGCTGGTCAAAAACGGCACGACGACAGTCCGTTTTGAGAAATATTGAGTCCCCCTTAAACCGTCGGTTCACCCGCCTGTCTAATATCAGGACCACGTGTACCCCGCCCCCCCATTTATTCATATCTGGAGGACAATTCACACATGAAGCGCACGATGACCAGGATCATCGTACTCCTTTCACTCGCCTCTTGCGCCGGGTTCGCGCAGATGGCGCAGGAACGGGTCGATACTTCTGCAATTGCAAAGATCAAGGAAGAGGGGCTGAAGAATTCGCATGTCATGCAGATCCTCAGCACGCTCTCCGATGTCTACGGTCCCCGCCTGGGCTGGTCTCCCGAGTTCAAGCGGGCCGCCGACTGGGCCGGCAAGGAGCTGAAGGGATGGGGCGTGCAGAATGTGCACTACCATCACTGGGCGCCCGTGGGCAAAGGGTGGACGCTCAAGGATTTTCATGCGATGGTCAAGACCCCGGTTCCGTTCCCCGTCATCGCGTACCCGGGTGCGTGGTCTCCCGGGTTTGACGACAGGGAGGCCGACGTCGTCTACCTGGACGTGAAGAAGCTCGAGGATTTTGACGCGTACAAGGGGAAGCTGAAAGGGAAGTATGTCCTGATCAGCGCCCCGATGGAGCTCAAGGCCCATTTTGAACCGCAGGCCGAGCGGCTGGCGGATTCCGTGCTGCTGAAGATGGCGAACGCCGACCTGCAGTCCGCCCGCAGGGGCGGACGGCGGGGGTTGTTCGGACGCATCCCGACCGTCGATTCGATGTTCGCGATCATGAGGCGCTTCAATCCCGACGTTGACAGCGCGACGGTGATCACGCGCTGGCAGGAGATGCAGGTGAACCCCCGCAAACTCGAATTCGTCGAGAAGGAAGGGGCGATCGCGGCGATCACCGAGGGGCGGGGAGACGACGGAACGGTCCTCGTCCAGTCCGCGACGGTCCCCCAGTCGCCCGATATCCCGTTCAATCAGCGGATGGGGGCGTACGACCCGAAGGCGCCGGAGATTATCCCCCAGGTCGTCTTTGCCTCCGAAAACTACAACAGGATCGTCAGGATGATCCGTCTGGGCGAGAAGGTGAAGCTCGACATGAACCTGGAGGTGAAGGAGACGAAGGCGGACTCCGGGTTCGACATCATCGGCGAGATCCCGGGCACCGACCTGAAGGACGAGATCGTGATGATCGGCGCGCACTTCGACAGCTGGCACAGCGGCACCGGCGCCACCGACAACGGGACGGGTTCGGCGGCCTGCATGGAGGCCATGCGCATACTCGAGGCCGTGATGAAGGCCGACGGGCTGAAGCCGCGCCGCACGATACGGATCGGTCTCTGGGGATCGGAAGAAGAGGGATTGATCGGCTCCCGCGAGTACGTCTCGGCGGTCTTCGGGAAGCGCGAGGGGGGTGCCGCCGGCGGATTCGGAGGCGGGGGAGGCGAGCTCAAAACGACTCCCGAATACGAAAAGCTCTCCGTCTACCTCAATGATGACAACGGGAGCGGGCGCGTGCGGGGGATCTACCTGCAGGGGAACGAGGCCGCCCGGCCGATATTCCGGGCCTGGTTCACGGCATACGGCGATCCGACGGCCCAGACGATCACGATCGAGAACACCGGCGGCACCGACCACCAGTCGTTCGACGCCATCGGGCTCCCCGGGTTCCAGTTCATCCAGGATCCGCTGGAATACGAAGCCCGGACCCACCACTATAATATGGACGTGTTCGACAGGGTGCAGGAGCCTGACATGAAGCAGGCCGCGACGATCATCGCGGTCTTTGCCTATACCGCGGCGAACAGGGACGCGAAATTCCCGAGAAAGCCGGTCCAGGCGGGAGGCCCCCGCGCTTCGTCGTTTTAGGGCGAAGTCACATGATAACGCAGTGGAGCCGCCCCGGGGATGCGGGGCGGCTTCTTTTTGTGACTCACGCACAGGCCACAAATCACCCCTCCGCTTCCTCCCGACGACCTTTCGCCATAATCTTTGATGACGCAGATCACGTTGAGCGGAAAGAGGGGTCCGATGAATTGACATTAGCGCCGGGTGTGCGTATGATGACTCACCATTCTGCTGCAACCTTCAACGGTGTTGTCTCTGCATCCCCCACATACCGGAGACCCTCGTGGATCTCAAAGGGCTGTTGTTTGGAACAGCTCCCGAGCCCTCGATGAAGCTCAGGAGCGAGTTTGATGTCAAGATAGAACGAAGGGTGAACGACAAGCCCGTGCATTTCGACGCGCGCGTGAGGGGCCACTTCGTCCCGAAAGGGGGGAAGGCGGAATTTGTCGCGGATGAAATCTATGTCCACGGCATGCCCGGGGTCAACCTCCGCGATCTCTTCCCCCGGGAGCTGAAAGACGTCCAGAAATACGCGCTTTCGGTGGAGTATCCGAAGGCGCTGGCAAAAACGATGGGGGTGCGGGGCCGCTGATTCCTCCCTGATCGCCGCCGAGGCTGTCATCGCGATCGAAGCGATCTATTTCCTCCTTAAGCAAAAGGTCGTATCTTGGAGAGCGCGGGGAACCTTCCCGCGCGCCGGCGCGCTCTTACGCCCCGGAATTGATCCCACAATTCTGCTTCTCCCCATGCAGAAATCGCTCCTGCTTGCTTTCGTCCTCCTTCTCCCCCTCTCCTCGCTCCCGGCCGCGGGACGTCACACATTCGCACTCGGCGGTCAAGATTTTCTCCTCGACGGAAAACCGTTTCAGATCATAAGCGGCGAGCTCCACCCCGCCCGCATTCCGAGGGAGTACTGGCGCCACCGGATCAGGATGGCACGGGCGATGGGGTGCAACACGGTGGCGGCGTACATATTCTGGAACTACCACGAGCGCGAGCCCGGCCGGTTCGACTTCACGTCGGACAACAGGGACATCGGGGAGTTTATCAGGCTGATCCAGGAAGAGGGGATGTTCGTTCTCCTTCGTCCCGGGCCCTACGTCTGCGCAGAGTGGGATTTCGGCGGGCTCCCCCCGTATCTCCTCCGGATCCCGGATATCAAGGTCCGGTGCATGGATCCCCGTTACATGGAAGCGGCCGGCAGGTACATTGAACGCCTTGCCTCCGTCGTCAGGCCCCTCCTCGTCACGCACGGGGGCCCGGTGCTGATGGTCCAGATCGAGAACGAATATGGAAGCTACGGCAATGATACGACGTATCTCGAGGCCCTCAAGGCGCTCTGGCTGAACAACGGGATCGATGTGCCGTTCTATACGGCCGACGGCGCGACCCCGTACATGCTCGATGCAGGGAATATCGACGGCGCCGCCATCGGTCTCGACTCGGGGTCAAACGACGCGGATTTTGCGGAGGCGGCCAGGAGGAACCCCCGCGTCCCGGCTTTCAGCAGCGAAACCTACCCGGGATGGCTGACCCACTGGGGGGAGAAATGGGCCCGCCCGGACACCGGGTCTTTTATGCGGGAGGTGCGCTACCTCCTCTCTCACGGGAAATCGTTCAACCTCTATGTCGTCCACGGCGGCACGAACTTCGGCTTCACCGCGGGCGCGAACTCCGGGGGGAAGGGATACGAGCCGCACATCACGAGCTATGACTACGACGCCCCCGTGAACGAACAGGGGAGACCGACCCCGAAATACTGCGCGCTCCGATCGCTTATCGCGGGGTACGCCGGGGAGCCTCCTCCGATCCCGGAGCCTCTCCCGGCAATCGACATTCCTCCTGTGGCGATGACCGCATATTCGTCCGTGTGGGAAGCCCTCCCGCCTCCCATCCTCTCCGTCCAGCCCCGGCCGTTCGAAGCTTACGGGCAGGATCACGGCTTCATGATATACAGGACGAGGCTCATCGGGCGGACGAGCGGGGATCTCACGGTGACGGACCTGCACGACTACGGCCTCGTGTTCCTGGACGGCAGGTACCTCGGCGTCCTGGACCGCCGCGAGGGGGTCAACACGATCAGGATCCCGGAGTCGGGCCATCGCCGGCCTCTCCTGGAAATTTTCGTCGAGGGGATGGGGCGCATCAATTACGGTCCGTCGCTGATCGACCGGAAAGGGATCACGGAGCGTGTCACGCTTGCCGGCATGACGCTCATGAACTGGGAACTGATCGGTCTCCCGATGGATGAGAAGGAGATCGCGGGACTCCGGGGCGCCCCGCCTGACACGGCCCGCCGCGGCGTGTTCTTCAAAGGGTCGTTCCAGCTTGCGGAGACAGGGGACACGTTCATCGATATGTCGAG
>DATJPH010000612.1:0-5479 GCA_035506475.1 Bacteroidota bacterium
CGACAACGACGGCGTCCTGACGGACACCGGCGTGTACTACGGCCCCACGGGGGAGGTCTTCAAGAGGTTCTCCATACGGGACGGCATGGCGGTGAGGCTCCTGCGCAGCGCGGGGATCGAGACGGCGATTATCACGGGGGAAACCTCCCCGTCCATCCGCCGGCGGGCGGAAAAACTCAAGATGCGGTTCCTCTATCTCGGGATCGACGACAAGAAACTCCATCTCGCAAACATACTCTCGAGCACGCGGCTGGCAAGGAGCCAGATCGCGTTCATCGGCGACGACGTGAACGACCTGGGACTCATCGAGGAGATTCGCGCCGAAGGGCTGACGGGCGCCCCCGCCGACGCGATGCCCCCGGTGGCCAAGGCCGTCCACTACCTGTGCGGCACGGCGGGGGGGAGAGGCGCCTTCCGCGAGTTCGCAGACTGGCTCATCGCCCTGAGGGGGGACGCGGAACAGGGAAGCGTTGCAGCACCGGCAACGGTACCAGGAGGAAAAACAAACCTGCAGGTGAAACCATGAACAACCCATGCATTCGCATCGGCAACCGGTTTGTCGGAGAGGGACAGCCGGTGTTCGTCATCGCGGAAATCGGCATCAACCACAACGGCTCGATCGCGATCGCCCGGAAGCTCATCGACGGGGCCGCGCTCGCCGGTTGCGATGCCGTGAAGTTCCAGAAGCGGACCCCGGAGCTCTGCGTCCCGCGCGACCAGTGGGACCTGGAGCGGGACACGCCCTGGGGGCGGATGAAGTACATCGACTACCGCCGGCGGGTGGAATTCGGCCAGAGCGAGTACGCCGAGATCGACAGGTACTGCCGTGAACGGGAGATTCTCTGGTTCGCATCCTGCTGGGACGAGGAGGCGGTCGAGTTCATGGAGCAGTTCGACCCCCCCTGCTACAAGACGGCCTCCGCGTCGCTCACGGACACCCCCCTCCTGCTGAAAACGCGTGAGACCGGCAGGCCCGTGATCATCTCGACGGGAATGTCGACATCGGAGGAGATCGACCAGGCCGTCACGGCGGTCGGGCGGGAACGGCTCCTCATCGCCCATTCCACGTCGACGTATCCGTGCCCCCCCGGCGAGCTGAACCTGAGGATGATCCAGACGCTCAAGAACCTTTACCCCGACTGTCCCATCGGCTACTCGGGGCACGAGGTCGGGCTCTCGCCGACGTGGGCGGCGGTCTCGCTCGGTGCAACGTTCGTGGAGCGGCATATCACGCTCGACAGGGCAATGTGGGGAAGCGACCAGGCCGCCTCCGTGGAGATCAGCGGGTTTATGAGGCTCGTCTCCAACATACGGGACATCGAAAAAGCGATGGGAGACGGGGTCAAGCGGGTCTACGAAGACGAGATGGGGCAGCGGAAGAAGCTCCGGCGTGTGCGCTCGGCGGACGCCGGGGTGGAAATAAACCAGGTCGGAAACAATGGCCATTGAACTTGTTTCACCGCTCGTCATCATCGCTGCGGCGGGCCTGTTCATACTCCTTGAACGTCTCGTGCCGTACGACAGGGGACAGCCCGTCCTCCGGGACGGCTTCTGGACCGACCTCGTCTGGTACACGATAATCCAGAGTTACGTCCTGGCGCTCGTCATCAGCGCGATCATCCGCTGGATAGACTCAGGGACGGGATTCTCCCGGCTCCACATCGTCAGCGCATGGCCGCTCGCAGCGCAGCTCGGATTTTTCCTCGTCACGCACGATCTGTACATCTACCTTTTCCACAGGCTGCAGCACCGGTGGCCGCTGCTCTGGAGGATACACGAGGCCCATCATTCCGTCAAGGAGGTCGACTGGCTGGCGGGAAGCCGCTCGCACGCGCTGGAGATACTCATCAACCAGACGATCGAATTCCTCCCGATGACGCTCCTGGGGGCTTCTCCGGTCCTCCCCGTCCTCAAGGGGATGGTCGACGCCGTCTGGGGAATGTTCATACACTCCAACCTTGACGTCCGGCTCGGCCGCGCGGGGATCCTCATCAACGGGCCCGAGCTCCACCGGTGGCACCACGCCCGGGAGATTGCCGAGGGGGGGATCAACTTCGGCACAAAATTCGCCGTCTGGGATTATCTCTTCGGCACCGTCGTCCGCCCGGGACACAGGCCCGGCGGATACGGCCTGACGACATATTTTCCCGCCGGTTATTTTTCGCAGACGTTCTTCGCCTTCCGTCCCTTTGGGCACGAGGGCTCCGGAGAAACTCCCCACGAAGAGCAGGTGCCCGCCGCATGACGTTTCTCCTTCTCACGCTCTTGATGACCGCCGGCGGACCCGGCACGCCGGCGCCCCTGCCGGGGGACGCAGAATTTGCACTCCTGGAGTACGACCGCGCGGCCGCATCGTACGATTCCGCGATGGCCGCCGCGTCCGATTCCGCCCAGTACCTCTGGAGGCTCGCCAGGCTCTACGTCTGCACCGGGGACATGGCCGGGCACGACCAGAAGGAGGAGATCTACAGGAAGGCGGTCGGCTACGCCGAGCGATGCATACGGACCGATTCGCTCGTCGCACAGGGACATACGTGGAAGGCCGCGGCCCTCGGAAATATCGCGATGTTCGAAGGGAGCAAGGGGAAGGTCCGCCTGTGCAACGAGATCAAAAACGAGCTTGACCGCGCGCTGGCGCTCGATTCGCTCGACGACGTCGCGTATTCGATCCTGGGCTCGTTTTACCTCGCGCTGGGGAAGGTGGGGTGGATCGAGCGGCAGCTCGCCGCCGTGTTCCTGGGATCGCTCCCCGAGGGAGGGTTTGATGAGGCGGAATCCGCGCTCCGCAGGGCGATCGCCATCGCGCCGGGGATCGTCCGCCACAGGTTCGAACTCGGGCTCGTGTTGAAGGAGGAAGGGAGGAAGGAGGAGGCGATCGCGGCGTTCAGGGCCGCCGCCGCACTCCCCACGACGGTCGCAAGCGACCCGAGGACGAAGGGAATCGCACAGAAGCTGGCAAAGGAACTCGAACAGGAATAAATGGAGTCCGCATGGACCGCTGGGAATTCTGCTACGTCGACATGCTCCGCCACGAGTTTACCCGTTTTACGTCGAAGGGTCTCGAGGTCAAGAAGATCAAGCGGGACAAGTCGCTGGAGAATGACACAAAAGACGACGCCGTGGGGCGTTTCGTGGCGGAGCTGGGGACAGACGGCTGGGAAATCGTCTCCGGGACGGCGGACATCCGCCCCGTGATTTTCTTCAAGAAAAGAGCCGAGGCTTAAGCCGCCTGGAGTCCGGCGCCCTGGAGCTCGGCGCCCTGGAATGAGGGGCGGGGGACGCTCGCCGGTATTGCGGGCTGCTCTTCCGGGATCGTGATCACCCTGTTCTCGATCGACTCAGGGCCGATCTCCAGTAAATTGAACGCAATCTGGCTGCCGGGACCGAGGAGCGAACCTCCCCCGTTGATGAACCGGACCCCCTTGCGCGTGTACTCCTCGTTCACGTGGACGTGCCCGTGCAGCACCCGGTCGACCTTTGCCTCCCTGAAGAGCTCGAACAGCCGTTTCTTCCCGTGGAGCTTCATCGTCCGCCGCTCGATCGCCCCCCAGACGCTGTGCAGCGTCCCCGCCCCGGGGACGGGGAGCTTGTGGAAATGGTGGTGGATGAGGACGATCTTCCTCTTCCCCCTGAGCTGGGGCGCTTCGAGGAGCTGCCGGAGGCGCTTGAACTGCGCGTCCCCCACTTCGCCGTTCGATCCGACCGGGTTGCCGACGCCCGAGTAGTGCGCGACGGAGTTTACGCCGAAGAGGACGACGTCCCCGAGCACCTTGGCATACGGAAACGGCTTGCCGTGGGCCCCGAACATCATCCGCTCGAACGCCTCATGGAAGTACCCGCGGAACTCTTCCACCTTCTCGTTGTAGTCCGTGTGCCGGCACCTTCGGGGAAATGTGAGTATGTCTTCGGCCGTGTGGACGCCGCCGAAGATATCATGGTTGCCGATCACGACGGAGAGCTTCGAAGTATCCAGGAGCCCGTTGTTCCTGAAGATGCCCCGGGCGATGTCGAGTTCCTTCCTGTCGGCGTCAGCGGCGATGTCCCCCGTGACAACAACATGATCGACGCGCCGCCGCGCAATCTCCTCGAGGAGCCTCCGCGCCCGCCGGAGGTTGAACCGCCTGTGCTCCCCGCTCAGGTGGAGGTCGGCGATATGTGCGATCGTATAGGAATCCATCAAGCGGCCTTTCTTCTCCGGGCCCGCCCGGCGGAGGCCAGATCGACGTACCCCGCGAACAGCCTGTCGAATATCCGCTCCCACGACTGCCCGGAGGCAAACGCAAGCGCGGCCTCCCCCATCCTTTTCCGCTCTTCCGGGTGGTCCAGCATGAACATGATCTTGTCGGCAAGGTCCGCCCCGTTCCGTGGTTCGGCAAGGAGCCCGGTCGCCCCGGATTTCACGAACCCGCTGGCTCCCCCCTCCCGCGCGCAGACCGGCGGGACGCCGGAGGCCATCGATTCAAGCGTGACGTTCCCGAATGTCTCCGTCGTGGACGGAAAGACGAACAGGTCGCTCGACGCATACGCGGCCGAAAGTTCCGTCCCCCCGATCTGGCCCAGGAAGAGGGCTCCCGGCATCATCGCCGTGAGCTCACCCCTCACCGGCCCGTCCCCCGCCAGGACGAAGAGCGCGTCGCTTCGCCGCGCAGTGACGATCCTGTACGCCTCCGCGAGCGTGCGGAGGTCCTTTTCCCAGACGAGCCGTCCCGCGAACAGGAGCACCGTCTTGTCCCGGCAGCCGTGCGCCGCCCGCCACTCCTCCGAGCGGTAGACCGGGTTGAACATCCCCGTGTCCACGCCGTGAGGCAAAAATTCCGTCGTTGCGAACCCGTGGGAGCGGAGCTCCTTGCGTATCGGCTCCGAAGGGACGTAGACCCGGTCGCAGTCGTTGTAGAGATTCCTCATGTACGTCCAGCTGAACGTCTCCAGGGCTTTGATCTTGTAATACTTCGCATAGCTGGGAAAATGCGTGTGGTACGTGGCGACAACCGGGATCCCGGCGCGGCGCCCGTAGCGGACCGCGGCATGTCCGAGGGGGCACGGGCTGTTGATATGGATGACGTCGGGGTCGAACGCGGCTAGCCGCGCCTCGAAATGCTTCTGTCCGGGGATGGCGAACCGGTAATCCTTATAGAGGGGGAACTTCACCGAGGGAACTTCGTACATCGGGACCTGCTGCCCGGCGCGGGGAGGGATGATCGGCGAGAAAAATATGCTCTCGATTCCCGTCTCCGTGAGCGCATCGATCAGCCTGTAGAGGACGCGGGTGACGCCGTCGTGCCCCGGCCGCATCGTCCCTGCAAAGTACGCAACGCGAAGGCGTCCGTGTTCGGGCCTGATCTCCATGGGGAGAGCTCCTTGTCGGTTCAGCAGTTTCCTTTCCCTTTCGTGACCGTCGCTCATCGGGCGTGCCGGAGTCCGCGCGTGAGGAACTCCGCGACGAACAGCAGGACACAGAGGATGAAGTAGAATGCGGATT
>DATJPH010000613.1:0-3897 GCA_035506475.1 Bacteroidota bacterium
CGAGCTGCGCGTCTTCACGACTCGGCCGGACACGCTCTACGGCGCGACCTTCATGGTCATGTCTCCCGAGCACGCCCTGGTGCCCAAGCTGACCAAGCCGGACCGCAAGGCCGATGTCGACGGGTATGTCGCCGCGGCCAGCCGCGAGACCGAGATCGAGCGGATGTCCACCGACCGCGAGAAGACCGGCGTCTTCACCGGCTCGTACGCCACCAACCCGGTCAACGGCGAGCGCATCCCGATATGGATCGCGGACTACGTCCTAGCCGGCTACGGCACGGGTGCGATCATGGCCGTTCCGGCGCACGACCAGAGGGACCACGATTTTGCGAAGAAGTACTCCCTCCCGATCCCGGTTGTCGTCACCGGCGGGGGAGGGGGCGAAGAGGTGTTTACCGGGGACGGCATCGCGACGAATTCGTCCAACGCGGAAGTATCGCTCGACGGGCTCCCCACGCCGGAGGCGAAAAAGAGGATCATTCATTGGCTTGAATCAAGAACGATCGGCAGGTCTGCGGTCCAGTTCAAGCTCAGGGACTGGCTCTTCTCCCGGCAGAGGTACTGGGGAGAGCCGATTCCCATCATCCATTACGACGACGGGACGATGGAGCCCGTACCGGATGGCGATCTCCCGCTTCTCCTCCCCGACCTGAAGAAATTCCAGCCGAGCGGGACGACAGAATCTCCGCTTGCGCTCGCCCGCGACTGGGTGGAGGTCGTAGATCCCGCCACGGGGCGGAGAGGGCGGCGGGAGACCAATACCATGCCCACCTGGGCTGGGTCCTGCTGGTACTATCTCAGGTTCCTGAGCCCGCACGACGGGGAGAGATTCTGCGACCCGGCGGTGGAAAAACAGTGGATGCCGGTCGACCTGTATATCGGCGGGTCGGAGCACACCGTGCTCCATCTCATATACGCGAGGTTCTGGCATAAGGTCCTTTTTGACCTCGGGTTTGTCAGCACAAAGGAGCCGTTTGCCAGGCTCCGCCACCAGGGGATCATACTCGGGGAGGATTCGAGAAAGATGTCCAAATCATGGGGGAACGTGATCAACCCCGATGAAGTGGTAAAACTCTACGGCGCGGACTCACTCAGGCTTTTCGAGATGTTCATGGGGCCCCTGGAAGAGATGAAACCGTGGAGCACGAAGGGGGTCGAGGGGGTATCCCGGTTTCTCAACAGGGTGTGGAGGTTGTTTGTCACAGATGAGGATAAACTCGATCCAAAACTTCAAATGAGTCCCGTAAGCGCCGAATTGACAGCGGTTTATCATTACACAATAAAGAAGATTGGAGAGGATATCGACTCGCTCAGATTCAACACGGCGATATCCCAGATGATGATATTCGTCAATGAAGTAATGAAATCGGAATCCCGTCCCCGCCAGATACTCGAGCCTTTCGTACTTCTTCTATCTCCATTCGCCCCCCACATCGCCGAGGAGCTCTGGCACAGGCTGGGGCACGGGAGCACGCTGGCCTACGAGCCGTGGCCTGCGTACGACCCGGCGATGCTCCGGCGTTCCGAGGTCGAGATCGTGCTCCAGGTGAACGGGAAGGTACGCTCAAGGATGAATGCCCCGTCCGACGCTCCGGAAAAGACGCTCGAAGATCTCGCGCTCGCCGACGCGGACATCCGGAGGCATATGGAGGGGAAAAAAGTGGTCAAAGTGATCGCCGTGAAGAACAAACTCGTCAATTTCGTGGTGAAATGAGACATGGAGAGGGTCAGCGTCGTCCTCGTGACGTTAAACGAGGCGAAGAACATAGAGAGGTGCCTGAACAGCCTGCGCTGGGCCGATGAAATCGTCGTCGTGGACTCCTTCAGCACGGACGCCACGGTCGAGATCGCCCGGCGGTTCACGGACCGCGTCTACCAGCATGAGTATCCCGGGACGAGCAAGCAGGTGGAGCGGGGGATCGGATACGCGACGGGGGACTGGATATTCGTGATCGACGCCGACGAAGAGGTCTCCCCCGAGCTGGCTGCCGAGGTGCGCACCGTGCTGGCCGATGCGGGCGGCTACGCCGGGTTTGAGTTCATAAGGAAGCCGGAGGCGTTCGGCAGGTGGATCGAACACGGGGGCTGGTTCCCGGATTTCCAGTTCAGGTTTTTCCGCAAGGACAGCTACTACCCGGAACACCAGGAGATCCACGGCGGATTCAACACGCGGGGGAAGAAGGGGCGGCTGAAGGGGTACCTGTACCATCACACCTATGCAACGATCTACGCCTACGTGGAGAAGATGAACGAATATACGTCGCTCCACGTCTCCAACAGGCTGAAGAAGGACCGTAACGAGGACCCGAAATGGCATGACCTCCTGCTGAGCCCCCTGTCGCATTTCCTCCGGATGTTCTTCTCGAAGAAGGGCTACAGGGACGGGTTCCACGGCTTCGTGCTTGCGCTTCTCGACGCGAACTACGCGATGCTCATGTACGCCAAGCTCTGGGAGTACAGGATGCGCGAGAAGGAGGGGAAGGGGATGCTCCCCCCGATCACCAATTTCGAGCTGAACGCTCTCAAGCGGAAACAATGACGACATACGCCCGGATACTGAGGTTCATTCGCCCCTACCGGCTGACGCTCGCACTCTCGATCGTCTGTTCGGTGTTCTTCTCCATATTCAGCGGCGTCTCGATCTACCTGATCATCCCCCTCCTGACGACGCTCTTCGACCCGGGCAAAGTCTCCCCCGCGGCCGCTGTTGCGGCCCCGGCCCCGTCTTTTCTCCCCGGCTGGGTCGTCGCGGCAAAAGACGCTCTGACAGAGGCGTTCCACCACGCCGTCTTCCGGACTGACCCGGCCGATTCGCTCTTCAACATCTGCGTGATCATCGTCTCCGCGTTCCTCCTGAGGAATCTCTTCTCGTACCTGCAGTCGAACCTGATGATCTACGTCGAGCAGGGGCTCACGCGCGACCTGAGGGACTCGCTCTACAGGCACATCCACGAGCTCCCGCTTGCGTATTTCACGAACGAGCGGACGGGGAACCTGATCTCGAGGATCATGAACGATGTCCCGGTCATCAACACGGGGATCTCGGCGACGTTCCAGACGATGATACGCGAACCGCTCCTCCTTCTCGTCTACCTGACGATCTGCCTCGTCCTGAGCTGGAAGCTGACGCTGATCTCCTTCGTCGTCTTCCCGGTCGTTCTCCTCGTCATCGCCGGGGTCGGCCGTCGCGTCCACAAGGAGAGCGGGCTCGCCCAGGAACGGATCGCCGACCTGACATCCGTGCTCCACGAAACGATCTCCGGTGTCAAGGTCGTCAAGGCGTTCGGGATGGAAGAATTCGAGAACAGGAAATTCGCGCGGGAGAGCAACAGCTATTTCCGCACGATCCTCCGTGTGACGAACATACGGAATCTCGCCTCCCCCACGAC
Organism: Bacteroidota bacterium; assembly: GCA_035506475.1. Taxonomy (GTDB): domain Bacteria; phylum Bacteroidota; class Ignavibacteria; order UBA10030; family UBA6906; genus Fen-1273. The sequence continues at coordinate 3,390 of DATJPH010000613.1, forward strand.
GGAATTTCTGAGCGCGGCCGCCGGCGGCGTCATCATCTGGTACGGAGGGCTGCAGGTCCTCGGCAGGAGCATGGAAGGGAGCGAGTTTCTCGGGTTCCTCTTTGCCATGTTCCAGCTGATGCCCCCGATCAAGGAGCTGAGCAACGTGAACAACAGGATCCAGGAGGCGTCGGCCGCGGGGAAGCGCGTCTTCGAGGTCCTGGACACCGAGCCCAACATCAGGGACACGCCGGGGTCGGTCGAGCTGCCGGCCTTCACGCGGGATGTCAGGTTTGAGGGGGTGTCGTTCCGCTACGGGGAGGGGGAGACGGTCCTGGACGGCATCAATCTCAACATCAGGAAGGGGGAGGTTGTCGCGATCGTGGGTCCCAGCGGAGCGGGCAAATCGACGCTGATCGACCTTGTGCCGAGGTTCTACGACCCGACGGGGGGGCGGATCCTCATCGACGGCGTCGACCTGCGGCAGGTCAGGCTCCGCTCGCTCAGGGACAAGATCGGCATCGTGACG
>DATJPH010000614.1:0-7146 GCA_035506475.1 Bacteroidota bacterium
CCCTCCTCCCCCGGCTTCACCGGCTTACCGTCCTCGTCGACAACGTCCGCTTCGACGCCAGGGAAGGGGCGCGATGCCGAACCGGGCTTCAGCGTCATCGCAGGCATCGGCGTGATCATGAACATCCCGGTCTCGGTCTGCCACCAGGTGTCCATGATCGGGCATTTATCCTTCCCGATGTTCTTGTGGAACCAGCGCCAGGCCTCCGGGTTGATCGGCTCCCCCACCGAGCCCAGAAGGCGGAGCGAGGAGAGGTCGTGCCGGTTGGGCCACGCCGACCCGAACCGCATCAGTCCGCGGATCGCCGTGGGGGTCGTGTACATCACCGAGACGCCGTACTTCTCGACAATCGCCCACCACCTGTCCGGGAACGGAAACGTGGGCGCCCCCTCGTACATCACCGAGGTCGCGCCTGCGATCAGCGGGGCATACACGATGTAGGAATGCCCCGTCACCCATCCGGGGTCCGCCGTGCACCACCACCGGTCTTCTTCCTTGATATCGAAGACGTCCTTGAACGTGGCGTACACGCCGACCTGGTATCCGCCGTGCGTGTGGACAATCGCCTTCGGCTTTCCCGTCGTCCCGGAGGTGTAGAGGATGTAGAGCGGATCCTCGGCATCCATCTCTTCGGTCTCGCAGCGCTGCGAGTTCCTGACCAAGGGCATCGACATCAGGTCGTGGTACCAGTAATCGCGCCCGGCCTCCATCGCCACCTCCTTCCCCGTGTGGCGGACGACGACGACGTTTTCGGGGGCGCCGGTGCGCTTGAGGGCCTCATCGACGATCTTCTTCAGCTCAACGACCTTCCCGTTCATGTTCCCGCCGTCGGCCGTGACGATGACCTTCGACTCGCTGTCCTCGATCCGGCCGTGGAGCGCCTCGACCGAAAAGCCCCCGTAGACCACGCTGTGCACGGCGCCGATCTTCGCGGTGGCGAGCATCGCGATCACGGTCTCCGGGATGCGCGGCATGTAGATCGTGACCCTGTCCCCCTTGTTGACCCCCATGCTCTTGAGGACGTTGGCGAACTTGCACACTTCCCGCGCAAGGGCGTGATAGGAAAACGTCCGCACCTCACCCTTCTCGCTTTCCCAGATGAGCGCCAGCTTGTTCCTGCGCCAGGAGCGGACATGCCTGTCAATGGCGTTGGCGACGACGTTTGTCTTCCCCCCGACGAACCATTTGAAGAACGGCTTGTTCGAATCGTCGAGGACCCTGTCCCATTTCCTGTACCACGTCAGCTCCTCGGCGCGCTTCGCCCAGTAGCCTTCGAGATCCCTGGAGGCCTCTTTGCGGGCAGCCTCGGGATCGGGGACGTTTGCCTGTGCGACGACTTCAGCGGACGGCGTGAACACTTCGCCTTTGGGCGTACTGCCTGTGTTACCGGCGGACATACTCCGGCCCTCCATATGGTTGGATGTGTGCGATGAATTGACTTCAACTCAAAGAACGGGGCGGCACAAGATTACGCGGCGCTCGTGTGGGGGGCGGGCGCTACAAGTGATAGTCCGGTTGAGCAAGGATGCGCGTTCTGACGTCTTCTTTTTGCCGTTTCGATTCACGTCTACGGAATGTACGAGTACGCAGGGAGGGGAGCCTTCAAAACATCCGCGGGTTGCCGCAATCTCATAGGAGGTTTGGTGCCGGCCTGATTCGTAGGAAGAAAGTCCAGGAACTGGTACACCTGAAGCGAAGATAGAAACGGTGGCAATCAAATGCAACAGCAGGTCCTCCTCCCCCGGGTCCACCTTGCGGGAATCCGGGTCCGTCCTGTCACGCCTGTCGTCCCGTTCGTCCCACCGCCTGCCTCCCCGGCACAAAGGGGTTGTTCCGCACCGGGGGAAATGAGTATCCTCCGTCCGTCCACTTTCCCCATCACACACCATGGAGGCGCAATGAGACCATCACGACTGCTCCGTGCCATGCTTCACGGGCTGATCCCGGCCCTGGCACTCTTCGCAACCGTCGTCCAGGGGGCCGAGAAGATCCCCGTCACGACAGGGTCAAAGGAGGCCCTGGCCGCGTTCCAGGAAGGGCGGGCGCTCTTTGACAACCTGCGGCTCACCGATGCCCTCCCCTATTTCCAGAAAGCGGTCGACAGGGACGGCTCCTTCGCGCTGGCCCACCTCTACCTGGCGCAGGCGGCGCCCACCGCGAAAGTGTTCTTCGCGGAGCTGAACAAGGCCGACGAGACTTCGGCGAAGGCCTCAAAGGGGGAGCAGCTCTACATCAAGGCGTTCAAGGCGGGCGCCTATGCCGACCAGTCCACGTCGCTCAGACTCTATAAAGAGCTCGTCGAGGCGTTCCCCGGGGACGAACGGGCCCAGACGCTCCTGGGTACCACCTACTTCGCCCAGCAGGACTACGTGCAGGCGGCAGAACACCTGAAGAAGGCGACTGAGCTCGCGCCGGACTACGGACCGGCGTACAACCAGCTCGGGTACGTCTACAGGTTCCTTCAACGGTATGACGACGCGGAGAAGACGTTCAAGAAATACACGGAGCTCCTGCCGACGGACCCGAACCCGTTCGATTCGTACGCCGAGCTCCTGCTGAAGATGGGACGATTCGACGAATCGATCACGCAGTACCAGAAGGCGCTCGCCGTCAATCCCCACTTCGTCAATTCGATGGTCGGGATCGCCTCCTGCCTGATGTACGAGAACAGGCACGACGAGGCGCTCGAGGAGCTTCAGAAGATGTACGACATGGCGCGGAACGACGGGGAAAAGCGGTTCGCGCTCTTCTCCCGGAGCGTCGTCTACCAGGACGAGGGGAAGCCCGCCGAAGCCATCGCCGAGGTCGAGAAGGAACACGCGATCGCGGAAAAGACCAACGACGCGGCATCGATGTCCGGGGACCTGGCGCTCATCGCGAACATCCTCCTGAACGACGGGAGGGCGGACGAGGCGCTGGCGAAGTTCAAAGAGTCTGACCAGGTGATACAGAAATCCTCCCTCGCCAAACAGGTGAAGGAGAATAACGCCCTTCTCAATGAATTCAATTTCGCCCGCGTCTATATCGCGCAGGGAGACCTGGCGAAGGCCAAAGCGGTGACGAAGACGTTCTGGAAAGAGGTCGAAGCCTCCAAAAACAAAAACCAGATGCGGCTTGCCCACGAGCTCGCCGGGATGATCGCGTTCCACGAAAAGGAGTACGGGAAGGCGTCGGACGAGCTCCTGCAGGCGAACCAGCAGGATCCGAACGTGCTCTACCATCTTGCGCTTGCGTTCCAGGGGAGTGGGAAGGCGGACGAGGCGAAAAAGTTCGCCTCCGCGGCGGCGAAGTTCAACGCCCTGCCGATCATGAGGCTGGCCTACGTGCGGACAAAAGCGGAGAAGCTGCTCGAGGCCCTCTAACGGATTGCTACGGGGTGGCGGCTCTGATCGCGCCGCCACCCCTCGCAATGACAATCTTCGCCCCGCAAGGAGATTCTATTTTTTCCCGTGGGGCACGAGTTTGCCGTTCGCCCTGACGGCGGTGCCGGATTTTTCGATCCCCGGCGCCGCCGCCCCTGAGTGAGCCTGCCCGTCCGAGACGCTGAGGCGGAATTTCGACGTAAGCTCCTGCAGATGCTCCGTCAGCCGGTTGAGGTCCTCGGCGGCGCGGGCGATCTGCTGTTCGCCCATCGCCGTCTCCCCCGTGACCGAGCGGATCGCCTCCACGTTCTTCGCGATCTGCTCCCCCGCCGCCGACTGTTCCTCGCTTGCGCCGGCGATCTCCGTCACCATATCGGTCACCTGCTGGGAGATCGTGACGATCTCGGCCAGCGACGAGCCCGCCATGTCGGCAAGCCGTATCCCCTCGGTCACGTTCTTCGTCCCTTCGGCCATCGAGGCCACCGCTTCCTTCGTGTCTGACTGGATCTTGCGGATCATGTCCGCGATCTCCTTTGTCGCCTTTGTCGTCCTCTCGGCGAGCTTTCTGACCTCGTCGGCCACCACGGCGAACCCCCGCCCCTGTTCCCCCGCGCGCGCCGCCTCGATGGCCGCGTTGAGCGCGAGCAGGTTTGTCTGGTCCGCGATATCGTCGATCACCGAGATGATCTGCCCGATCTGGTCGCTCGATTTCCCGAGATCGCCCACGGTCCCCGCATAATGGTTCACCACCTCCGCGATCCGCTTCATCCCCCTGACGGTCTGCTCGACCACCTGGCCCCCCCGCTCCGCCGCCTCGCGCGCGTGCCTGGCGGTCTTCGCCGCCTCCCCCGCGTTCCGTGAATTCTCCACGATGGTCTTCGCCATGACCGCCACGGCCGAGGCGACTTCCTCCGCCTGGGAGGTCTGCTCCTGCGATCCGGCGGCCATCTCCTCGGTGCTGCTGGAGATCTGCGTGCTCGCACCGGCGAGCGTGGCCGCCGCTTCGGTGATGCCGCCGATCGTCATGCGGAGGTTGCCGATCATCGCGTTCAGGGATTCCGCCATCCTGCCGAGCTCGTCCGAACTCTCGACGGGCACGTCACGGGTGAGGTCTCCCTCCGCCAGGATCCCGATCACGTCCGTCGTCGCCCTGATCGGGGCGCTGATCATGGCGTTGACCCGGAGCATCGCAAAGGCCGCCAGGGCGATCCCCCCGGCGAAGACGACGATGAAGAGCGTGAGAACGCGGGCATACGCCGCCTCCGCGCTCTCGAAGCTCGTTTTGCTCCGCTCCGCTTCGTCGCGCTCCAGGGCGTGGAGGGTCTCCGCGAACACCGCGTACTTGTCCTCCACGGTTCCCATCGCCACCGTCGCGGTGTTCAGGTCGATGCCCGCAAAGTCGACAACCGTGAAGACCGACTTCCTGAAATCGACCGCCTGGGCCAGCGCTTTCGTGTAGCGCTCTTTCTCGGCATCCGACGAGGCCAGCTTCACCCTCCGGCTGATCGTGGCAACGACGCTGTCGATCGCGGCAAGCTGGCCCTTCCCCAGCTCATCGAGCTTCCCGGCATCGTAGTTCGCGCGCGCCCAGGCGATGAGCCTGTAGATGCTCCCGTGCGCGTCGGTGATGCTCTCGTTGATGGCCGCGGCTTCCTTGTATGTCCTGAATCTGCCGTTGAAGATCTCGTCGATTGCCGACTGCTGGGCCCGGAGGCCCAGCAGAGAGATCACCCCCGCCACAATGAGAATAAGCAGGATGAGTGACGGGCCGACAAGGAGCTTCTTCGACAGGCTGAGCTTCGCAAGTATGGTTTTCATACCCCCTTCACGTGGAAGACTATTTGTAGGCGCCTGATCCCACGATGAGGTCGCCGGACTTCTCGACGTACGCGGTCTTGTTTTCGATCTTGTTGACGGCGGGGTTGTTCCACTTGTAGTTCTGCCACCCCTTGCCGGCGGAGGTCGCGATGTCCACGCGCTCCTTCACAAACGACTTGCCGTCCGCGTCCTTCAGGTCGATAAGGTCCTTGCCGACCATCCGCGCGTTGCCGCCGTGCGCGAGGCATTTGCCGGTCATGTCGTACACGAAGATGTAGAGATCGCCTTCGACGAATTTCCCCTTCGGGTTGCTGAACTCGGCAAACGCGGCGTCCTTGCCGTTCGCCTTGAGGTACGCAATCGCCTTTTTCACAAGGGCTTCCGCCTCTGCGGGCGTCCCCCTCTTTTCCCCGGCCGGTGCCATGGAGAGCGCAAACGCGGCGAGAACCACGAGTGTCCAGATGCGGTTCATGTTCAGTTGCTCCTTTTAGAAGTTGATGATTGCGTGGAGATACCAGCGGACATCCGTATCTGTGTACGTGCCGTCGACGACTTTCTGCGACGCCTTTTCCGTCTTGCAGAGCTGATGATCCACAACCCACCACACCCGGTCGTTCGCCTTGAAGACGAGCCCGAAGATCAGCGTGCGGGTGATGTCCCCCCCCTTGCTGATGTTCGGCTCGTTGACATCGAAGCGCCCGATCAGGGAGAACTGCGAGGCGAATCCCGCCACGGGGGACTTCAGCTCGGCAAAGGTGGAGAGGAGCGAGCCCGACTGGATGGAATCAGGATTCGAGGGGGCGTTCCTGACGACGAGGTATTCCGAACCGACCATGATGAATGCATAGGTGTACCCCACGAAACCGCCGATCCTGTTCTTCTCGAGCGCGACGGCCGTGCCGTTGTTCCCGATGTACGCGATCCCGCTCAGGGTCAGCCCCTTGAGCTCGTCGGACGAGGCAAAGGGGGCGAGCGTCACGCGCGCCACGTAATCCTTGAACCTGTTCGCCTCGGGGGCCGAGTACCCCGTCCCGTTGAGGATGTAGAGCGACACGTCGCCGATTTTACCGGGAAGCGTGTAGCAGGCGGAAATGCCGGCGTCCGCGGTGGCGATGAGACCGAACTTGTCGCTGGCGGTGGATGCGACGCCGCGGTATTTCCAGTACGATTCGACGAGCCCGTTCCAGGGTCCCGGCACCATACCGAACTTCACGGAGAGGGAGGAGAACGGAGTGTAATCGACCATGGCGAATTTGAGACGGACCGCGAGCCCGTTGTAATACGACGTCGCGCCTGCATTGCGGTAGATGTCCGTCGTCACCTGGAATTTCCAGTCCTCGGCAAGAGGCGTCTTCATCGTGAAATAGACCCGGTCGAAATCGAACCTGTTCGCAAACTTGCCGTCGACCCCCCGGGGGCTGTACACGAGGTTCGTGAACAGCGTCGCGCTGAACACGGGGTTGAGCGCCATTGCCGGTTTCGGGACGGCGGGTTTTTGCTCGTCCGGCGTGGTCTGAGCGACGGCGCCGGAATACATAAGCAGAGCGGTGCACAAGACGCAGAGCAGCTTCTTCATGACTTCCTCGTTTGATAGTGACACAAGCAGCCCTCCAACCCGGCAGCGAAGCCATAGGAAGCAGGTGCGAGTACACTTGCAAGAGGTATGCCCGGGATATCACGGGGACCGGCCGGACCTGAAAGGAGATCGAATGACAGGATTTGGGGGAGGGATACGCCGGGAGGTGTGCAGGCGGTTCGCCCCGGGGGATGGGGCCGCTGCACCTTCCTGGCTAATATCCGTCAGGTGGTGCTACTCTGGATCGCGCAGAGAGATGGGTGAAACCCGTCAATCATCCCGGCTGAGCGCCCCGGGAATAATTCTCGGTGATTGGGAAAGCACGAAAATGCCGTGCGGAGGAAGCAGGCTGTACCTGCCGGGGTGATCACGGAGGTACTCCCAGAGCGG
>DATJPH010000615.1:0-2585 GCA_035506475.1 Bacteroidota bacterium
GCCAGATCAAGCTGCGCGCCGCGCGGCTCGCGGTCAAACCGCCGGACTCCCTTCTCCTGCTTGCGGAGACGAACCTCGATGTCATACAGGCGGTGATCGCAAAGGAGCCGCCGGACCTCCTGATCGTCGATTCCATCCAGACCATGTTCCGCCCGGATCTCGAGAGCGCCCCCGGCACCGTGAGCCAGGTCCGCGAAGCCACCGCCACGTTTATGCGCATGGCGAAGTCGGACGGCATCCCCGTCTTCCTCGTCGGCCACGTGACGAAGGAGGGGGTCATCGCGGGTCCGAAGGTCGTCGAGCACATGGTGGACACCGTCCTCCAGTTCGAGGGGGAGCGCCAGCACGCCTTCCGGATCCTCCGCGCGATGAAGAACCGGTTCGGCTCGACGAACGAGATCGGCGTCTTCGAGATGAACGACGGCGGGCTCCGCGAGGTGGCCAATCCCTCCGAAGTGTTCCTCGCGGAGCGGAGAACCGGCGCTTCGGGGTCGGCCGTCGTGGCGACGATCGAAGGAACCCGGCCCCTCCTTGTCGAGGTCCAGGCGCTTGTCGCCCCGACGAGCTACGGCGTCCCGCAGCGGAGTTCCACCGGCTTTGACAGCCGGCGCCTGCAGATGCTCCTTGCCGTGCTTGAAAAGAGGGTCGGTCTCCGGCTCGGCCAGTACGACGTGTTCGTCAACGTCGCCGGGGGAGTCCGCATCGACGAGCCTGCGGTCGATCTCGGGATGGCGCTTGCCATCGTCTCGAGTCTCAGGGATATCCCCGTCGATGCCACCGCGGTGGCGATCGGCGAAATCGGACTCGGCGGCGAGATCCGGAGCGTCAGCCAGGTCGAAAAGCGGATCAGCGAGGCCGGGAAGCTCGGGTTCACCCGCTGCCTCCTCCCCCAGGGGAATGCGCGCAACATTGCGCCCAGGAACGGCGTCGGTTTGATCGAAATTGAGACCGTCGACCAGGCCATCACCGCGCTGGTCGGGTCCTGACGGGTATGGCCTCAACGCCCCCGCGCATGCTCATCAAAGCCGGTACCGTCGTCACGATGGACCCGACGCGCCGCGTGATTCCCGGCGGAGCGATCGTTGTGAAAGGGACGACGATCGAATCTGTCCTGACATCCGGAGAGCTTGCCGCGCTCCCTCCCTTCGACGGGACGATTCTCAGCGCCCCGTCGCTCACCGCGATCCCCGGGTTCATACAGACGCACATCCACCTCTGCCAGACGCTCTTCCGCGGCCTCGCCGACGACCTCGAGCTCCTCGACTGGCTCCGTTTGAAAATCTACCCCTTCGAAGCGGCGCACAACGCCTCCTCGATGCGCGCCTCTGCCATGACGGGAATCGCGGAGCTCCTCCGGTCCGGGACGACGACGATCATGGACATGGGGAGCGTCAATCACGAGGAGGAGATCGCGGCGTCCGTGGAAGAGACCGGGATCCGCGCGTTCATCGGGAAGGCGATGATGGACAGCAACGACGTCTACCCCGCGCTCAGGGAGACGACCGCGGAGTCTCTCCGGTCCACGCTCGCGCAGGCCGAGCAATGGCACGGGAAAGCGGGGGGAAGGATCAGGTACGCCGTTGCGCCGCGGTTCGTCCTCTCCTGTTCGGACGGGCTCCTGAAGGAAGCACACGCGATGACCGGGTCGTTTCCCGGAATGCTCTTCCACACGCATGCCGCGGAAAACAGGAAGGAGATGGATGCCGTGCACGCGCGGTGCGGCGCCGACAACATCGAGTTCTTCGACGGGCTCGGCGTTCTCCAGGAGAACACCTGCCTCGCGCATTGCATCTGGATCAGCGAAAAGGAAGTTGCGCTGCTCCGGGAGCGGAAGGCGAAGGTCCTTCACTGCCCGACATCGAATCTCAAGCTCGGATCCGGCATCGCCAGGATCCCGGAGCTCCTCTCCCGGGGGATCACCGTCTCGCTCGGCGCGGACGGGGCGCCGTGCAACAACACGCTCGACATGTTCCAGGAAATGCGCCACGCGGCGCTCATTCAGAAACCCATTCACGGACCCCTGGCGATGCCTGCCGCCGATGTCTTCGAGCTTGCGACGCTCGGCGGCGCGGAAGCGCTCGGCCTGGAGCGGGAGACGGGGAGCCTCGAGGCGGGGAAGAAGGCCGACATTGTCCTGCTGGATCTCGGCCGTCTCTGGAATCCCGCCGTCGGGTCGGCACCGTATTCGTCGATCGTCTACTCCGGCACCCCGGAGAACGTCCGCTACGTCATGATCGACGGCGCATGGGTCTACAGGGACGGCGTACACATGACGCTTCGCGCAGGGGCGGTCGCCTCCTCCGCAAGGAAAGAGCTCGGACTTCTTATGGACCGCATATGAAACAGATCGTTCTTGCCACGCACAACCGGGACAAGTCACGTGAGATCTCCGCGCTTCTTGCCGATCTCGGCGTCGAGGTGCTGACGCTCGATGCCTTCCCGCAGATCGGCGCCATCGTTGAGGACGCCGACTCGCTCGAGGGCAACGCCCTTCTCAAGGCGCAGGCTGTCGCCCGTGCCACCGGGCTCCCCTCGCTCGGGGACGACACGGGGCTTGAGGTTCACGCCCTGTACGGGGAACCGGG
>DATJPH010000616.1:0-3064 GCA_035506475.1 Bacteroidota bacterium
GGATTTGACAATACGGTCTCATGTGAGTGGTTTTTCATATTTGACGCCCCGTATTCCGATCCGCTCCCGGATCCGGAGATGACAGTCGACATCCAGAGCATCCGCACGCCGATGATGTGGTTTGGGCTCCCCATGCGGTGCGGCAACGTGGTGACACCGACCGACCAGTTCCAAATAACGGCAAACCACACCAATGGGCCAGGTAACGCTTTTGTGTTCTCCACCATCGCTCCAACGATCGGCGACCCGGCGATCGCGCGGGCCGACGTCACCCGGATCAATGTCTTCCCGAACCCCTACCAGAGCTTCGACAGGGGAGATCCGACCAGGTTCACGCAGTTCGTCACGTTCACACACCTCCCGCAGAGAGCGATTGTGCGCATTTACACGCTCGCGGGGATCATGGTGAAATCGATGCTGAAAGACGACCCGGCGCAGTTCCTGCAGTGGGATATGAAGAACGAATCAGGGCGTCCTGTGGCGGCCGGGATGTATCTCGTCCACATTCAGATGCCCGATCTCGGCTCCACAAAAACGCTGAAGCTCGGGATACTGGCGGAAAAACAGTAATCCCTGCCCGGGACGTTCCTTGCATCTCGCACCGGTGCACCGTATCTTCAACGATACCGCTCATTCGATCCTGCTACCAACACCAACGACTTCATGAAACAGCTCGTCATCGGCATTGCCGGAGGGACGGGGTCGGGAAAAACAACTGTTACCAACGCAATTCTCCAGCAGCTTGACCCCGAACGCGTCGTGGTGATTCAGCACGACTCGTATTACAAGGATATTAGCTCCCACGGCGGCCTCCGTCCCGAGGAGATCAACTTCGACCATCCCGATTCCCTCGAGACAGATCTCCTCGTCCGTCACATGGAAGAGCTACGTGCCGGCCGCGCGGTTGAGGAGCCCATCTACAATTTCACGAACCACCGGCGCCTGGACGCTACGCGGCGTGTCGAGCCGAAGGAGATCATCATCATCGACGGCATTCTGATACTCGTCGACGGGAGGCTCAGGGACCTGATGGATATCCGGCTGTTCGTGGATGCTGACGCGGACGAGCGGCTCATCAGGAGGATCCGGCGCGACATCCTCGAGCGCGGGCGCTCGATTGATTCCGTCATGAACCAGTACATGAAGACGGTGAAACCCATGCACCTGCAGTTTGTCGAGCCGAGCAAGCACTGGGCGGACATCATCATCCCCCGGGGGGCGGAGAACACCGTGGCGATCGACATGGTGGTGACGAAGATCCGCATGATGCTCGGGGAGGTGGCCGTCCGATGAACACGATTGAATGGACCCCCCAGCTCCGTTTCGCCGTCGCCCTTGCGCTCGGATTCCTCGTGGGTCTGGAGAGGGAAGGGGCGAAGATCGAGAAAAAGACGATGGTCTTCGGCGGCGTGCGCACACACCCGATGATCGCCATGTTCGGCTTCGGTTGCGCCTGGCTGTCACAGATCGGCGTCACGTTCATTCTTCCCGCCGGCCTCATGGCGATGATCGCACTCACATCCATCGCGTACATCGCGAAGATCCGCGCCGACCGGTTCGGCTCCACGACGGAATTCTCCGCGATCCTCACGTTCGTGACAGGCGCGCTTGCGCTTCTTGTCGATATATGGGCTGCCATGGCTGTCGGTGTCCTCAACACGATACTCCTTTCCGAGAAATCCTCGCTTGAGACCTGGGTCGAGAGGCTGGACCGCGCGGAGTTCCTTGCGACGCTCAAGTTCCTTCTTGTGACCCTCATCGTGCTGCCGGTCCTCCCGGACCAGTCGTACACCCGCTACCAGCTCAACCCGACGCACATCTGGGAGATCGTCATCCTTGTCTCCACGATCGGGTTCGTGGGATACTTTCTCTCGAAACGGCTCGGCGACAGTGTCGGGCTCTGGCTTTCCGGGCTCCTGGGGGGCGTCGTCTCCAGCACCGCGGTGACCGTCGCCGTCGGCAGGATGGCTCAAACATCCCCCGAGAGGGGGAGAAGCGCGCTCCAGGCGGCGATTCTGGCGTCGTCCGTGATGTATATGCGCATTCTCGTCCTGATTGCCGTTATCGGCCCGCAGCTCATTCCCTATATCTGGTGGAAATGTGCAATACTCGCGGGTGCGGGAGTCGTTCTCGCGCTGTTGACTCCCCGGAAGATCCCCGTGGTGAAGGGGGAGGCCGCTCCTCCGCTCCATAACCCGTTTGAGATCACCCCCGCACTCCTTTTCGCAGCGCTGTTCGTCGTCCTCATCGTTCTCACGTCGGTCGTCAGGGGGACGCTCGGGAATTCGGGACTTATCTGGCTTGGTGCCGTCGTCGGCGTCGCCGATATTGACCCGTTCATACTCTCGCTGGCCCGGCCCGGCGACACCGCCATGGCGGTCACTGTTTCGGCGATGATCATCGCGATGATGAGCAACACGATCGCCAAAGGGGCGTACTTCGGATTCCTTGCCAGGGGTCAACGAAAACAGACCGCGTGGCGGTATCTCCTCTGGGCCGCCCTCCATATTCCACTGGTGCTGATCTCATGAACCACGACCGCCTCCTTGTCCCCCCGGGGACGACGATCAAATTGAAGGAGTACGATCCCGCGTACACGGGGAAATTCGCGTCGAAGGAAGACGCCGCGGGGAAGCTCCAGGCCGATATCCAGAAAATGGCCGCCCTGCAGGACATCCTGTACGCGCAGGGCACGTTCTCGCTTCTCCTGATATTCCAGGCGATGGATGCCGCGGGGAAGGACGGCGTCATCAAGCACGTGATGTCCGGCGTGAACCCGCAGGGGTGCCAGGTCGTGAGCTTCAAGACCCCCTCCTCGGAAGAGCTCGCCCACGATTATCTCTGGCGCTCGATGAAACAGGTCCCGGAGCGGGGGCGCATCGGGATATTCAACAGGTCCTACTACGAGGAGGTCCTGGTGGTGCGGGTCCACCCGGAGATCCTGCACGGCCAGCGGATTCCCACGGCGCTCCTCGGCAAGGAGGTCTGGAAGGACCGCTTCCGGGAGATCAACGCATACGAGCAGTACCTGGTGCAGAACGGGACGGTGATTCTCAAGTTCTTC
>DATJPH010000617.1:0-2445 GCA_035506475.1 Bacteroidota bacterium
GGACGGAATCCGCCTGCTCCTCCGGGGGAAGCTCCAGCGTCAGGTCTTCCGTGGTCGTCGAAAGAGAAGAGCTCCAGAGAAACCGCGCCCCGGGGATATGCCCCCTGGCGTAGTCCCTCCTGCTTGACCCGACATGAAATACGATCAGGGTGGAATCGTCGATATGAGCGGCCAGCCAGGCAGTGCTCACGACGACGGGGGCGCCCGGCGTGTCCCCGGGCATATTCCCGGTCCCGACCGCGGCAAACGCCGCCGGGACGGCAATCATCAACAGGGGAATGAGAACGACCGCTTTCTTCATAGGCGTGCTCCTGTGAGGTGGCTTGATGGTTGACGAATATACGTGGGGAGCGATGGGAAGTTGGCGGAATTGCAGTGAAGCGCAATAGCGTGCAGCCAGTCGCCCGAAAAACGGGCTCAACCGATCGCCCGGAGAAGGTGCCTCCGGCTCCGGGAGAGCCGGAGCCTCGTCCCGTCATGGAGGACGACGATGAAATCGCCGTTCATCGAGGGCCGGACCTCCCGGACACGGTCCAGGTTGACGATCGTCGAGCGGTGTATCCGGGCGAATGTTGTAGGGTTGAGGCGTTTCAAGAGCGCCTCCATCGACTCGCGGTGAACGTATTTTGCATCCGCGGCGTGTATCATCACACAGTAATCCGCCGCGGCGATCCAGTCGATCTGCTCCTCCTTCAGGACGATCATCTTCCCCCCCGATTTCACGAGGAGACGATGATTCTGGAACGATGGCCCTCCTGCCAGGTTGACCTTCCCCGGGGCGCGTGAGCTCATAGATTCAATGAGCGCGGCAAGCCGGCGCGAATGCTCGGCGGTACCCCCGCGCTGGAGCGACCGGATCGCCCTCTCGAGCGAGCGGCGGAACCGGTTGTCGTCGAACGGTTTCAGAAGATAATCGAGCGCTCCGGCATCGAACGCACTGAGCGCGTACCTGTCGTATGCCGTGACAAATATGACGACTTGGATCGCGTCCGCGCCGACAGCTTCGAGGACGTCGAAGCCGGTCATGCCGGGCATCTGGACGTCGAGAAAGAGGATGTCCGGGGATTTCTCCAGTATCTGCCTGATCGCATCTGTCCCCTCCCCCGATTCTCCCGCGATCGTCACACGGCGATCCTCTGAGAGGAGCAGGCGAAGCGTCCTCCGCGCCAGTGGCTCGTCGTCCACGATGAGCGCCCTGAACTTCCTCACCGGCTCTCCTCCACTTGGGCACCGTTCAGTTCAAACGGGATTGTAAGTGAGGCAACGACGCGTCCGGGGCCGTTTGCGGTGAGCGCAAACCTCTGCCTCTCACCATATAAGTGTGCGAGCCGATTTCGTGTGTTCCGTATCCCGATCGCCTCCCCTGTACGCTCTTCCCACCCCGGGCTCAATCCCGGGCCGTCATTCTCGACTTCGATGTGAAGCGCCGCCTCCTCCCTGCGGGCCCGGATTGCAATCGTTCCCGGACCAGAGAGCTTTGCGATGCCGTGCTTTATGGCGTTTTCGACGACCGGCTGGAGGATCAGCGGGGGGACCTCCGCCTCGCGGAGAGCTTCAGGAACGTCCATTGTGACACGGAGCCGGTCTGAAAACCGTTCGTGCTCGATCGCGAGGTAGCCTTCGACAAATCCCACCTCGGCACCGAGCGTCACCTTCTGCTCCCCGTTTCCCCCGAGCACGTAGCGAAATAGCTCGCCGAGCCGGGCGATCATCTGAACGGCCTCGTCGTTCTGCCTGTCGCGGACCAGCGAGGCGATGGAGTGGAGGGTGTTGAAGAGGAAATGCGGCTGAATCTGCATCCGGAGTGCGTGCAGGCGCGCCTCGGTGAGCTCCCGCTCCAGATCGATCGCTCTCTTTTCCCTCTCCCTGTACCTGGCGGCGTATCCCGCCGCGTGGGCGGCCCCGACAATCGCGGTGAACACGAGCATAGCGGGGAACGATAGCCAGCGGAGCATTTCCGCGTACACTGCGAGGAATGGCATCTGCTGCCACTTCCCCCCGGAGACAAAATGCATCCCCCATGTGTGGCAGGCGACTTCAAAGAGAATCGAGAAGACCGCGGCGGTCGGGAGCCAGAGGAGCGTCCGTATGCTCATGACCCGGTCCAGGGGAGCGATTCTGTAGCGGCGGAAGATCAACGGAGCCAGTATCCCCCAGGGATACCACGTGAATAACTGGAGAATGAGCGTGGCGCCGAAGCGGGGGCTCCCGCCTTCCGAGACTTCGCCCGAATAGCTCTGGAACGCCTGAACGAGGGCAATGACCGTCCAGAGAATGAAGCTGAGAAGCCAGAGACGAACCGCACTCCGGTGGGACAGCGGTTCCGCTTTCCCTTCGTTCATGCGCTTCTCCTCGAGGAAGGTGGAGTAGGTGCAGTCCTCGGTGGACACCAGCGCCGAAGTGCGGGTCGAGTCTTGAACATCGGTGGCTACGAAGTTGTGTTTC
>DATJPH010000618.1:0-3592 GCA_035506475.1 Bacteroidota bacterium
CTTTCAGCGCGTACCTCCCGGCAAGGGGCCGGCAGACCTTTTCGACGCTCTCGTGCAGGCGGCCGATAAGGTTTTCGGCGGGCTCGTGCGCATTTGTCGCCATGGATGTTTCAGCGATGCATTTCCCCTCCCTGTCCACAAGCCCGAATTTCGTGTTTGTTCCCCCGATATCGACGCCGAGCGTTACATCAATACTTGCCATGGGCCATCCTCTGGTTGACTGAGCAGACTGCGCGTGCGTTCGTTACCTGACGGTGAAGCGCCCTTCGGTCACATCGCGGGAATTGGTTCCGACCTGGACGGTGAACGTTCCCGGCTCCACGCGCCGGCGCATCTGCGCGTCGTACGCGGCGAGGTCCGTCACCCGCAGTGAAAATTCCACGCGCCGGAATTCCCCCGGGGCGAGCATGATCTTCTGAAATCCCTTCAACTCCTTCACCGGCCTCGTTACGCTTCCGAAATCCTGCCGGACGTAGAGCTGGACGACCTCTTCCCCCGGGCGCGTCCCGCTGTTTTTTACCTGGACGGTGATCGTCACGGTACCCGTGCTGTCGGCGATTCCCGGCGCGATCGTCAGGTCGCTGTAGGCGAACGTCGTGTAGCTGAGCCCGAATCCGAACGGGTAGAGGGGCGAGCTCGGAATGTCCCTGTACCGGGAGGTGTACCTCTCCCTGTCGTCCGCCGGACGCCCGGTGTTCTTATGGTTATAATAGAACGGCACCTGCCCCACCGTCCGGGGAAATGTCGCGGGGAGTTTTCCCGCCGGGTTGTAGTCGCCGAAGAGGACGTCGGCGATGGCATTCCCCGACTGCACGCCGAGGAACCAGGTCTCCAGAATCGCGCCGACGTGTTCCGCGGCCCATGGGATTGCCAGCGGCCGGCCGTTCATAAGGACGAGAACGACCGGCTTTCCCGAAGCCGTGACCGATTCGAGGAGCGATTCCTGCACACCGGGAAGATCGAGCGACGACCGGCTCTCCGCTTCTCCGCTCATTTCGCGGGACTCGCCGACGGCGAGAATCACCGCGTCCGCGTTCTTTGCCGCCTCGGCGGCTTCAGCAATGCCCCCTCTGTCATCCCCCTCGATAGCACAGCCCCTCGCGTACACGATTTTTGTAGACGGTGAGACGGCGCTGCGAATCCCGGCAAGGAGCGTGACAACGTCCTCAGCCCGGCCGAGACCGTCCCAGGGCCCCAGGGGGTCGATCCGGTCGTCGCCGAGGGGGCCGACGACGGCGATCGAGCGGATATTCTTTGAGAGGGGGAGGATGTTCCCGGAGTTCTTCAGGAGGACGATCGATCGCCTTGCCGCATCGCGCGCCTGCGCAATGAATCCGGGGTTGAGGATTGTCGATCTCTCCCTGTCCGGGTCGCAGCGCCTGTACGGATCGTCGAAGAGCCCGAGCGCATACTTGACGCGGAGGACCCGGCGGACCGCGTCATCCAGCCGGGAGAGGGGCACCTTCCCCTCGCGCACGAGCCGGGAGAGGGTGAAATGGTATGCGCCGGATTCCATGTCCATGTCCGTCCCCGCATTCAGTGCGAGGGCGGCAGCCGCCGCGGTGTCGCGGGCGACGCCGTGCGGGATAAGTTCGGTCACCGAGGTCCAGTCCGAGACGACGAACCCCCCGAACCCCCATTCCTCTTTCAGTACGCCCGTGAGGAGCGCGCGGTTCTCCGTGCTCGGCACTCCTCCGATCTCGTTGAACGAACTCATCACCGTGAGCGCCCCGGCATCCACGGCGGCCCGGTACGGAGGAAGGTAGACCTCGCGGAGCGTCCGCTCCGACATATCGACGGTGTTGTAATCCCTTCCCCCCTCTCCCCCGCCGTAGGCGGCGAAGTGCTTCGCGCAGGCGCCGACCGAGGCAGCCGAGGCCGGATCCGCCCCCTGAAATCCCCTGACGCGCGCCGCGGCCATGACCGACCCGAGAAGGGGATCTTCGCCCGAGCCCTCAGCGATCCGGCCCCAGCGCGGATCACGCGCGATGTCCACCATGGGCGCGAACGTCCAGTTCACGCCGGCCGATGCCGCCTCGGCCGCCGCGACCCGTGCATCGGCAGCGACACGCGACGTGTCCCATGTCGCCGCCTCTGCAAGAGGGATCGGGAACGTCGTTCGGTACCCGTGTATGACGTCCAGACCGAATATGAGCGGGATCCCGAGCCGCGAGCGTTCAACGGCGATCTTCTGGACCGCGCGCGTCGTATCGGCACCGGTCAGATTGAATATACCCCCGATCCCCCCCCGCACAAGGAGTTCCACCTGTTCGGACGAAAGCGGAGTCCCGCCCCGCGTGTCAATCCTTCCCGGGGTGTAGAGGACGAGCTGACCCACCTTCTCGTCGAGCGTCATAACGCGAAGGAGCGAATCAACCATTTTTTCACCCCGGTCCCCGGCGACTGCGGGGAACCGGGAGAGGAGACAGAGAATCAGAAGGGGGAGGAGCGAATCTCGGTTCATCGTTGCCTTTCGTTCTGCGGGAATATCAACGGACAAGGAGCATGGCTTTCGTCATGACGGCTCCCCGCGCGCGGAGCCTGTAGATGTACATGCCGCTGGCGAGGGATCCACCCTGGAACACCACCTCGTGCTCCCCCGCGTCCTGGACGCCCGAGGCGAGCGTTGAGACGTGCTGGCCGAGAAGCGTGTACACATCCAGCCGCACCTCTCCGGCCGCAGGAAGTGAGTATCGTATCCTTGTCGAAGGGTTGAAGGGGTCAGGGTAGTTCTGGGAAAGCGCGAAAACACCCGGCAGTGAACGTTCGCCGGTGGCGGACGTCACGGTCCTCAATACGATATGATGGGCGCTCAGGGGAGGAAGCGCGAGAGAAAAAGCGTTGGTCGTGACGGTCAACCCGGACGCGGAGGGATGAACGACGGAATCAGGCGCCGAGAGCGTGTAGACGATCCCTGAACGGGGAAGGACCGGGCCCGCAATGCTCACCGAGGCGGCCACGGTCCTGCTCAGGTTCCTGTTGATGAGGACAACGTGTATCTCTCCGTCGCGCGAGCGCACGAGCGAGGCGTAGACCGGGCAGTCGGTCACGTCGCTTGTCTGCGCGCGGACGTGAACGTCGCCGAATGCAGAGCCCTTCCCGTCATAATTGCGGTAGAGGGCATACGCTCCCCCCACGAAACCTTCCAGTGGTCCCCAGTGAGAAGCGAAGTAGAGGCCGAATTTCCCGAATATGCCGAGAACGTCGGCGATGGCGATCCCGCCGGATATATGCGAGGGGGCGCCGTACTCAAATTCGGAGATCGAGAGTTTTGTCCCGGGGTAGTTCCGCCCGACGGCGGTCTTGAGATTGGGTATGAGCGAGACGGGGCTGAACCACCGGCCGATCCACCCGTCCTCCACGTATGTCGAGTCCCAGAGGCTCCGCGGCGCCTGCACGCGGGCCGCCGTTGTCGAGGAGTCGACACCGTCACCGGTCACCGGGTGATTGAGGTCGGGGTACCAGTGGACGTCGAGGACGTCGATCAGCCGTTTCCCCCGTGCGATCGATGAATCCCGCATCCTGGCAAGGAGCGCGCTCACATACGTCGAGTCACGCTTGTACGACGGCCAGTCCGGCGCGTTCTGCAGGT
>DATJPH010000619.1:0-4492 GCA_035506475.1 Bacteroidota bacterium
CTGTTTTCCCGTCAACCGTTGCCCGGGGAGCCGAGGATCCTCCCGCAATTCGCGCCACGACGCGGTGCCCGTCAAACGACGATATGACCGCGCGGAGACCGCCTCTCCCCTCCGTACGGCATTCACGGAGGATCGCGTTGATATCCGTCAGGCGAGCGGCAGACGGTTCGTCTCTGCCGACGTTCCATTCCCGATATGTCATCCGGTCCAGGGGGAATATGCCCGAAGGGGACAACACGCCCCCTATCGAAAGAGCCGCTCCGTCCCCGTTCCTCCCCCGTATCCGGATCTGTTTCGATCCGCCGAACTCCGCCTGAGCGGAGGCGTCCTGGAAGACGCCGGGCTGACCGCCGATCCCGATATTCCATTCGGTCTCCCTGAACCCCTCAAGCGCATAAAGCGTCCCGAGGTAGAATCCACCGGCCCAGAGAAATGAGGGCTTGTCGACGGCACCGTACCTTTCGGAGGAGGTGTCGGCGTACCTGTACTCATAGAATGCCGGCTGGCCGCGGGGGCTCGCCGATATCCCGTCGAGCGTCATCACATTCCTGAAGAATGAGAGCGCCTCATCGGTCCGTCCTGAGGCGACGAGTCCCTGCGCGTACCACGCGTTGGCGTGCGGCCAGACGCCCCCGTTCGCGTAGAAGTAGGGGTCCCCCGCTTCGTTCGTGGGGAATCGGAAGTACGCGCGCACGGAATCCGTATGGAAATCCGGGGGCATGACGTTCCGTACGCCTATACGTTCGTCCACGAGCACACGGCGGGCTGTCTCAAGAAGCGTGAGCGCCCTCTCCCGGGGGATGACACCGTAGACGGCACCGAGAAGAGAGCCCATGTAGAAATGCCTGTCCGGGTCGGCGCCGTTTGCGTTCATGAGGTATCCCGCACTCCTGTCCCAGAGCCGGGCGTTGAGCGCCCGCTCCATCCCGTCGGCAAGGAGCTCGTAGCTCGGAAGGAGTGAAAGTTCCCGCCTCATGGAGGAGCAGATGTAGAGATAGTCCCGGAGCGCGCGGATCGTCAGTATCGTGATGTACGATCTCGGGCCCTCTCTCCTTCCGATATCCCACCAGTCGGGGCGGAACGCGTACATCAGGCTGTCGGCATGGCACTGCGTGAGTATCTGCTCGAGGCTCGTTTTCACGAGGGGATAGAGACGCGCGACGGTCGCCGTGTCCGCGGTATGGTGGAGATACCGCGTCACGGCCTCGATGAACCAGAGGTGATTCCAGTTGTCAGGCGTGCAGAGCTCGGTCTTGAACGCGTCGTCCCTCCAGTACCGGGCATGGGGGATGATGCCGTGTTCGGCCCACCCGGCAATGGTCTCGAGATCCCTCTTCACGCGGGGGACGTCGAACCAGACGGCGGCGAGGTCCGTGAGAAGGACGTCGTGCGTAAAAAAGAAATTGTATTCCGCCGGGCAGGGCATAGGGACGATGCGCCCGCCGAGCGAATGCGCGTTCACAGCCAGGAGCGCGCACGCCCACTGCGCACTCCTGTCGATCGACGCGTCCCCCGTGTGCGGGGCATGGCGGAGCTGCGAGCGGACGAGGCCGTCGTATGCGGCGACGTCTTTTTCCCAGTCCCTGCGGAGAGCGGACGCGGCGGACTTCCACTGATCGAGCTCCGCACTGAATATGCCGATCCGGATCGTGATGAGGCCGCGGGGAGCCAGGTGCTTCCCGTACGTAAACGCCGCTACCGGCCGCCCCTGGTGGTCGTGCGAGAGTGTCCGCCCGGCAGGCCCGGCGTGCGATGTGAACCAGGCGGGATTCAGGGGATCGGCGCCGAGCTCATCGGCCGAAGAGGTCCACGCGCGGGGAGCATCCCCCAGGTTCTGCAGGACGAGTGTCGCCATGCGCGACTCGGGCTGATCGAAGTGGACGGCGATCGCCCCGCGTGAGGCGTCGTGCTCAGTCCAGGCGCTGTCGAGCCACGCGTATGTCTGACACGTGCGGAGCACCGTGCGGCACTGCGCGTAGACCTCGACGTCAAGCGGGGCGCCGGTTTTGTTCTCGCACGTGAGAGTCCAGAGAAGACCTTGAGAGGTGCCGAAGAATTCAAACGAGGATGTCCAGCCGAGCCCCGCTGTATCTTTCTGAAACCGGACCCGGTGGGGGGAGAGTGTGTACGGCCAGGGCCCGAGGCCGACGTGAAGGGGGGCGCCGCCGTTTGTCCGCACCCCGACGATGAACGGGGCGGACTCTCCCCTCTTCCAGTAGTCCCTGCTCATATCGATGCTGTTTGCGGCGGGCTCGTAGAGGCTGATCCTCGAAGGGAGGGGACGGCTGTCGTGGAACTCGGCCCCCGCGTACGGACCTCCGACTTCCACCTGTCCGTAGAGCCCGGAGAATTGCCGCGTGATGGGATCCTGCCCTGCGGCGAGGTTGACGAGCAGGAGGACGCATGCCGGAGTGAGAAGTCTCATCATCCCTTGAGCCCGGTTGATGCCATGCTTTCGATGAAGTAGCGCTGGAAGAACGCGTACGCGATGATGACAGGGAGCGACAGGAGCGTCGCGGCGGCAAGCAGGTAGCCGAGCTGCGTCTCCGCCTGTCCGCCGGTGGAAAATATCGTGACGATCTGGGGCATCGTCATGAGCGACTGGTCCCGGACGACCATCAGGGGCCAGAGGACTTCGTTCCAGTTGGCCATGAACGTCAGGAGCGCGACCGTGATGATCACGGGGCGCGACAGGGGCCAGATAATCCGGAAGAGGATCATGAGCTCCGAGCAGCCGTCGACGCGGGCGGCGTCGATCAGCGCCTGCGGAATCGCCATGAAGAACTGGCGGAAGAGTATGATGCCGAATGCGCTCATCATCGCCGGCGCGACAAGCGCCATGTAGGTGTCCGTCCAGCCCAGCTTCACGATCAGGATGTACTGGGGGATGAGGACGATCTGGAACGGTATCGTCATCGTGAAGAGTATGAGCGTGTAGAGTGTCTTTTTCCCCAGGAACCGGAGCCTGGCCAGCGCGTAGCCGACCATCGACCCGAAGACAACGACGGAGGCGGTGGTTGCCGCCGAGACGATCACGCTGTTGAGAAACGCCCGGGCGATCGGGATCTTCAGGATGACCTGCACGTAGCTCTGCAGCGAGTAGTTCCCGGAAAAGATGTTGAGGTCCGGGATCTCGAGCTCGGGTTTCAGTGACCCGGCCAGCATCCAGAGGAAGGGGTACGCAAAGACGACCGCGCCGGCAAGGAGGGCCGCGTATTTCAGGAACGCCTTCACGACGGCACCTCCGATTCAATCACGCGGCGCTGGAGGACGACAACGCCCAGGATGACGAGCGCGTAGACAAACCCGAGCGTCGCGGCATACCCCATGTGCCCGAACGAGAAGGCCTGGTTATAGATGTAGAGCATACCGGAGAGCGTGCTCTGCATCGGCCCGCCC
The DNA here is from genome assembly GCA_035506475.1 of Bacteroidota bacterium. Lineage (GTDB taxonomy): Bacteria > Bacteroidota > Ignavibacteria > UBA10030 > UBA6906 > Fen-1273. Next base: position 3,400 of record DATJPH010000619.1, read on the forward strand.
CCGGTGAGGACGTACGGCTCGATAAAGAGGGAGAACCCCCCGATCGTCGAGAGGACAACGATGACGACGATCGTGGGGTTGAGCATCGGGAGCGTCACGTAGCGGAACTGTTTGAACGGGGTCGCCCCGTCGAGGTTCGAGGCTTCATACAGCTCGCGGGGAATGTTCTGGAGCCCGACAAGGAAGAGAACGATGTAAATCCCCACGTTTTTCCATGTCGCCATGATCGCGATCGAGGGCATCGCCACGCGCGGGTCGACGAGCCAGGGAACAGAGGGGAGCCCGGCGGCGTGGAGGACGCTGTTCAGTATCCCCTCGTCAAACGAATAGATCTGCTGCCACAGTATCGTGACCGCGACACCCGAGACGACGACGGGGAGGAAATAGATCGCCCTGAAGAGTCCCCGCCCCCTGACGCCGGTGTTGAGCAGGAGCGCCAGTGCGAGCGCCACGACGACCTGGAGCGGGATGTGGATGACGAGAAACGTCAGCGTGTTGATGAGCGAGCGGTAGAAGAGCGCATCGCCGATCAGCCTGTCGAAATTCTTCAGCCCGATCCATTCCATCGGCGTGACGATGTTCCACCTGTTAAAGACAAGTATGAGCGAGAAGATAAGGGGGTACGCTACGAACGCGAGGAAGAAGATGACGTACGGGAGGATGAACCAGTAGGCTCCCCTGTCGCTCGCACGCACCTTCCGTATTATGTCGGGGAGGCGCGTCACCTGTTCCACTCCACGATGAGGTTTGTGCGCCCCACGGCGTCCGCGATCGCCCGCGCGGGGGTCTCGCGGCCGTACACGGCGCAGGACTCGTATTCCTGCGCGATGCCGTCGAAGATCTCCTTCAGGTCCGGGGCGTCGTCCATCCCACGCGTATAGACCGCCTGTCGCGCGAACGCGGTCATGGCGGGATTCGCCCGGAAGTACGCCGCGAAGAGCGGGTTCTCAAGAAGGTCTCCCCGCACAGGGATCTGATCGCATATGCGGAGAAGGAGAAGGTCGTGCTCGGCGGTGACGAGGAACTTCACGAACTCCCATGCCTCCTTAGGATGCCTAGTCGTGCTGAATATCGAAATGTCCTTGTAATCGCC
>DATJPH010000620.1:0-5451 GCA_035506475.1 Bacteroidota bacterium
TCGCGGATGAACTTATCGATCATTTCAAATCACGCTGACGAGCGGGAGGAGCGCGCTATGGAGTTTACACCGACGGAGGGGCAACTTGCCGTGGCAAAAGCCGCCAGGGAGTTTGCAGAGAAGGAGATGCGTCCCGTGGTCATGGCGCACGATGAGTCGCAGGAGTTTCCACGCGAGATCGTCCGGAAGCTCGCCGGGCTCGGGTTCATGGGAATGACAGTCCCGGAAGAGCTGGGAGGGGCGGGCCTGGGGGATTGCGAGGCGGCCGCGGTGATCGAAGAGCTTGCCCGTGTCGACCCTTCTGTCGCGCTGACCGTTGCCTCGCACAACAGCCTCTGCACCGGGCATATCATGCTCTTCGGGAGCGAGTCCCAGAAGAAGAGATTCGTCCCTGACCTTGCCTCGGGGAACACGCTCGGCGCCTGGGGTCTGACGGAACCGGGTTCGGGGAGCGATTCGGGGGGGATGAGGACCACGGCGCGCCCCTCGGGCTCCGGGTGGGTCCTGAACGGGAGCAAGACGTTCATCACGCAGGGGTCGGTTGCCGGGACGTACGTCATCATGGCGGTCGCCGATCCGTCGAAGGGGAAAAAGGGGATCTCGGCGTTCGTCGTCCCGGCCGGCTCCCCCGGATTCACGATCGGGAAGAAGGAGAACAAGCTCGGGATGCGCTCGAGCGACACCGCGACGCTCCTGTTCGACAGCGTCGCGGTTCCCGGGGAAAACCTGCTCGGCAATGCCGGCGACGGGTTCAGGCAGGCCCTCACGGTCCTGGACGGCGGGCGCATCGGCATTGCCGCACTCTCTGTCGGCATCGCGCAGGGGGCCCTCGATGCGAGCATCGCGTACGCGAAGGGGCGGGTGCAGTTCGGCCGGCCCCTTGCCGAATTCCAGGCCATCCAGTGGAAGATCGCCGACATGGCCACAGAGATCAACGCCGCGAGGCTGCTCACATACCGGGCCGCCTGGCTCAAATCGCGCGGCGAGCCCTTTGCGCTTGCCGCATCGCAGGCAAAGTACTTTGCCAGCGAAGCCGCGGTCCGCGCCGCCGGCGAAGCTGTACAGATTCACGGCGGGTACGGCTTCATCAAAGAGTACCCCGTGGAGAAGCTCTACAGGGATGTCAAGCTCATGACGATCGGCGAGGGGACGTCCGAAGTCCAGAAGATGATCATCGCCCGGCATATGCTCGAAGGATAACCCCCGGCGGGTACCCGCCGGAGGGAAGGGAGGAGTTGCATGGCGCTCATCGGTTCCGAATTACAGAGATCCGCTGCCTTCGTCAAGAACGAGGAGCACCTCCGGTCGCTCCTGCATCACCTCAGGACCCGGCAGGAGGCCGTCCGGCTGGGGGGAGGGAAGTCGGCCCAGGAGAAACAACGGAAGAGCGGGAAGATGACCGCCCGGGAGCGTATCGAGCGCCTGATCGATCCGGGGACCCCGTTCCTGGAGATCGGGCTCTTTGCCGCCTGGGAGATGTACGAGGAACACGGCGGCGCTCCGGCCGCGGGCACGGTCTTCGGCACGGGGAAGATACACGGACGCGACACGGTCATCGTGGCCAACGACGCCACGGTCAAGGCGGGGGCGTGGTTCCCCATGACGTGCAAAAAAAATCTCCGCGCCCAGGAGATCGCGATCGACAACAGGCTCCCGATCGTCTATCTCGTCGACTCGGCGGGCGTCTTCCTCCCCCTGCAGAGCGAGATATTCCCGGACAGGGAGCATTTCGGGAGGATATTCAGGAACAACGCCGTCATGTCGTCGCTCGGCATCATGCAGATCGCCGCGATCATGGGACCCTGTGTCGCCGGGGGCGCGTACCTCCCGATCATGAGCGACGAAGCGATGATCGTGGAGGGGACCGGGAGCGTCTTCCTGGCGGGCTCGCACCTTGTGAAGGCCGCGATCGGCGAGGAGATCGACAACGAGCACCTCGGCGGGGCCCTTGTCCACTCGGAGATCAGCGGCGTGACCGACCACAGGATGGCCAACGACGCCGAATGCCTCGCGCGGATCCGGAGCATCATGGGAAAGACGGGGACGCGCACGCCGGTCCCCTTCGACAGGGGGGTACCCGCGCCGCCCCGGTTCGACCCGGCGGAGATCGGGGGGCTCCTCCCTGCGGACAGGTCGAAACCCTATGACATGCACGAGGTCCTCTCCCGCATCATCGACGGGGGGGACCTGGACGAATACAAGGCGGGGTACGGAAAGACGATCGTCACAGGCTACGCCCGGATCGACGGGTGGGCGGTGGGGATCGTCGCCAACCAGCGCGCCGTCGTCAAGACGAGCAGCGGGGAGATGCAGGTCGGCGGGGTGATTTACAGCGACAGCGCGGACAAGGCTGCCCGGTTCATCATGAACTGCAACCAGAAGCTGATCCCGCTCATTTTTTTTCAGGACGTGACCGGCTTCATGGTCGGGAGCCGGGCCGAAAAAGGGGGAATCATCAAAGACGGCGCAAAGATGGTGAACGCGGTCGCCAACAGCGTCGTGCCGAAATTCACGTTCATCGTCGGCAACAGCTACGGGGCGGGGAACTACGCGATGTGCGGAAAGGCGTACGATCCCAGGCTCATATTCGCCTGGCCCACGGCGCAGATCGCGGTCATGGGCGGAAAGCAGGCGAGCGAGACGCTCCTTGCGATCAAGCTCAGGCAGATGGAGAAAGCGGGGGGGGAGCTGGGCGCCGATGCCGGGAAGCAGCTCCTTGCGGACATACAGCGACGGTACGAGCGGGAGACGGACCCGTATTTTGCCGCGGCCCGTCTCTGGGTCGACGGGATCATCGAACCCTCACAGACGCGCGATGTCGTCTCGGCCGGACTTTCGCTCGCCTCGCACAACCCGGAGGTCCCGAAGTTCAATCCCGGCGTCATCCAGACCTGACGCCGTGCGACGAAAGGGGAGCATGAGGCGCATCACGGCCGGCGGGCTCACCAGGGTGCTGCTTGCGACGGCGGCGTTCCACGCGGCAAGCCCCGCTCAGAGTGCGCCCCCCCCGCTCCCGGCGCGGGACCACGTTCCCGCGCTCCTGACGTTGATTGCGCCCCTCATTCTCCCTAAGGTGCTGCAGGATTGCTACCTGCTCAGGGAGTACGTCCGCTCGGGCGAGCTCTCCTCCGTGCGGGCGGCGTATGGCGACACGTACGCAGTGGACTGCGTATTCGACCGTGCGATGCGCCTCGCATGGAACAACGTCTACGAGGCGCTCCTGATCTGCGCGTTCGGCCTGATGGACCACGACAGGGTCGGCGTCCGTCTGCCGCTCATCGGGGCCGTCGTCTGGTTACCCCTGACGGGGGAATTCCACGACGAGTTCCGGGCGCGTGTCGATTCGCTCCCCTCGCGCCTCTATGCGGACACCCCCCCCGGGGGGGACAGTGACAAGCTCCAGCACTTTTTCGGCTCGGCGTTTCTTACCGCCCTGACGGAATCCGCGGAGGAGGCTGACAGGTTCGGGCTCGATCTTGAGATCGGGGAGGAGCTCTTTGTCGTGGGGGGGGTCAATGACGAGAGGGACGTGAGGGCCAACAGGCAGGGCCAGCGGTTCGGCCTGAGACTGCTTGCCGACCCGGATGCCCTCCCGTCGAGGTTCTTCACATCGGAGTCACCGGGAACGATGGACGCGCCCGGCAGTGCGCGTCCTTCTCCGGCGGACTCTCTGCACTTGCACAGGGAGGCACAATGAAATCCGTCCTTGTTGTGGACGACGAGAAGGCTGTTCGCGATTCGATCAAGATGATCCTCGAATATGAAAAATTCGACGTCCAGTACGCCGTCGACGGTCCCTCGGCGATGGCGAGCGTCGAGGGCGGCGACTTCGATCTTGTCCTCCTCGATATCAAGATGCCCGGTGAAGACGGGCTGAAAGTGCTGCGGAAGCTGAGGCAGGGGCATCCCGATCTCCCCGTGGTGATGATCTCCGGGCACGGAACCATCGAGACCGCCGTGGAGGCCACGAGGCTGGGGGCATACGACTTCCTTCCGAAGCCTCTCGACAGCGACAAGCTCGCGATCGTCGCGCGGAACGCCGCGGAGCAGCACCGGCTTGTCAGGGAGCACCGCCGGATGCAGCTGATGGTCGAGGGGAAAGACGCGATCCTTGGATCAGGCCCGAAGATCCAGGAGGTCATCGCCACGATCGAGCGGGTGGCGCCGACCGACGTCCGGGTGCTTGTCACGGGGGAGAACGGGTCGGGGAAGGAGCTCGTGGCCAAGGCGATCCACAGGCTGAGCCGGCGGGGCGCCAAACCCCTCATTGAAGTCAACTGTGCCGCCATACCGAACGAGCTTATCGAGTCGGAGCTCTTCGGACACGAGCGGGGGGCGTTCACGGGGGCGACGGGGCAGCGGGCGGGGAAGTTCGAGCTCGCCGACGGGGGGACGCTCTTCCTCGACGAGATCGGCGACATGAGCCTGAACGCGCAGGCGAAGGTTCTCCGGGCGCTTGAGGAAGGGAAAGTCGAGCGGGTGGGCGGGTCGCGCCAGATCCCTGTGGACGTCCGGGTCATCGCCGCCACGAACAAGAACCTGGCGGAGGCGATCGGGGCGAACCAGTTCCGGGAGGATCTCTATCACCGCCTGAACGTCATACCGATCCACGTACCCCCCTTAAGGGAACGGCGGGAGGACATCCCGCTCCTGGCGACCGCGTTCACCGAGGACATCTGCCAGAGGAACGGGATGGCGGTCAAACGCTTCAGCGATGAAGCCATGCACGCGCTCCAGGCGATGGAGTGGCCGGGGAACGTCCGCGAGCTGAGGAACATGGTCGAGAGGCTTGTGATCATGACGCCGGGGTCGTATATCGAGGCCGCGCACATCTCCCCCGGCCAGGGGGGAGCCAGGGCCGGCGCGTGGGACGATCTGCTGAGCGCGGGGGGGACGTTCCAGGAGTTCAAGGACAGGGCGGAAGCCGCGTTCATCAGGAAGCAGCTCGAGTCGAGCGGGTGGAACATCAGCAGGACAGCGGAGATGCTGGATATCCAGCGGAGCCATCTGTACAACAAGATGAAGAAGTACGGACTCGAACGCCGGGAGTGACCTTCACCCGGCCGCAGGGGAGGTACCTCATGTCCTGTGCCGCTGCCGGGCCGCCTCGTACATCACGAGGGCACCCGCCACCGATGCGTTGAGCGAGCCGAGCTTCCCGTACATCGGTATCCGGACAAGGCTGTCGCAGTGCTCGCGCACGAGCCGCCGGATCCCCTTCCCCTCGTTTCCCACGACGATCGCCGCGGGCGTCGTGTAGTCGAACGCGGTGAACGGGATATCCCCCTCGACGGCCACCCCCGCGGTCCAGAATCCCCTCCCTTTCAGATCCTCCAGCGTGCTCACGATGTTCGTGACTTCTGCCATCGCCATGTGCTCGGTGGCGCCGGCAGAGGCCTTCACCACCGCGGAGGTGACCGATGCCGCGTGGTGTTTCGGGATGACCACGCC
>DATJPH010000621.1:0-3548 GCA_035506475.1 Bacteroidota bacterium
AACTCGTCCTGGATTCCGGTGGCCATGTAGACATAAGGGGCATGAGCGGAGTCGATTTTGCCAGCAAGTCTCCCGGGCGCCAGGGCCGCCCAACCCGTCGTGTCGGTGCCGAAGGCGCGGGTTAAGGAGGGCCGGAGTCCACCCCTCCCGTACTTCTCAAGGTCGGGGATGACGAAGGGGACGTCAAGCCCGCCGCTCAGATCCCCTATGAAACGGAAGACCCCGGGGTGACGGAGCCCCAGTGTCAAGGCCCCGTAGCCTCCCATGGACAAACCCGCGATCCCCAGTTGTTGAGGATCGGCCGGATACTTTGCGCGCACGAATGTGAGGAGGTCGTTCACAATCGCATTCTCGTATTGGAGTGTCGAGTCGGTGGCCGAATTCAGATACCATGAGTCGCCCGCATCCGGCGTCACGATAAGGAGCGTATCAAGGAGAGCCATGTTCCGCACATTGGTCCGGTCGGTCCAGTTCCGGTAGTTGCCGCCAAATCCGTGGAGGAGCAGTATCGTCGGATAACGACGCCCCGCCCCTTCAAGTGCCGGCAGGCAGACACGGAAGCGCATCATCCGGTGGAGGGAAACGGCATAGAGGCTGTCCTCGCGGGGCGGTTCCTGGGCCCGGACTGACGCCCATAGAGCGAGGGAGAGGAGAATGAGCGAAAAGAGGAGTGTCAGATGTCGTCGCATGGTGTCCAATCCGTTCACATTATTTTTCCGGCGGCAACGGTCGCACAGATTTGGAGCATTTCGGCAGGCAGCCGCACTTCGGCCTCCCTGAGTATCACGCCGGGAATATCTTTATAGAATGCCGCGGCTATGCTCCCCGTGATGCACGCGAGCGTGTCGCTGTCTCCTCCAAGCGACACCGCATTGCGAACGGCGTCTTCGTAATCGGTCGATTCCAGGAACGCGATGAGCGCCTCGGGGACGGTCTTCTGACACGTCTCGTCGAATGCGTACGAGGTGCGGACATCATCCAGTCTGCGGCCGATATCGTAATGAAATCTCCGGGTAATTTCGCGCCGGATCGCATCCTTCGACTCCCCCTGCCTCCCCATCAGTATCGCGATCGCCGTCGCCTCCGCCCCCTTTATCCCCTCCGGGTGGTTGTGCGTGATCTGGGCGCTCCGTTTTGATTCGGCCAGAACGGCGTCATACGAGTCAAACAGGCACCCCACAGCGCTCACGCGCATAGCCGAACCGTTCCCGAAACTCCCGTACGGCTCGGGATGAGCAAGATCCAGCCATCGGCGAAACATCCCTCCGTAGCCGCGGCCCGGATAGCGCCTCCCCCAATCCTGCAACGCGGGCGCGTACGGCTTCCGGTTCAGTATTGCATCGGCAACAGCCATCGTCATCACCGAATCGTCCGTGAAGGCGGATTTCGGACTGAACAGGGGAAAATCCTTTGTTTTGATCCGGTCCCATTCATAGACCGATCCCACGATGTCACCTATCACGGCTCCCGCGACAGGGGAACATGTTAGCGGATATTGAGGGGATGAGTTCATACGCCCGGTGTAATTCAGTGGCGATGGCCGGGGGTGAAAGCCGTCCGGCCCGATTAAATATAGCGAACCGGGCGGTATATACGAAATCGGCGCGAAAAGTAACAGCTCCCGATACGGATGCAGCCCGGTATTTGAGTATCATAAACTGACAAAAGGGGGAAAAGAGAATGTCGAAAATATATCAGTACTACGGAAACTGGGAAGAAACTCTCGTCAAATGCAGGTGCGGCAAGTGGGTGGGAAAGATCATCGAGGCAAGCCGGGAGACCCACAGGGAACTCCAGGACTTCCACTGCCCCGTGTGCGACGAGATTGTCGCAATCATCGGTAACCCGACAGAGCAGGAGATACGAGACGCCGCGGCACGGGGAAACCCCAAAGCGATCAGGAGCCTCCCGTCTCTGGATAAGATGGTGGCGCGGACTGAAACGGCCCGGGGGATGGCGTTGAGGTCACCCGATCAGCTTCCGGAGATTGAAGGGGAGAGATTATGCTTCACGTGGGATTCGATGGAAGAAGGAGATGAGTACTACGCCGAGATCCGGTTCGGCAAGAAAGTCTTGTGGCGGGAGCTCGCGTTCTGGGAAGGATGGGAGCGGTTCAATGACGTGAAGGATATACTCAAGGCGAAGTACGGCTCACGGTTCTACTCCCTCTCCCCCACATCCAGGAGCGAGCTCTACCTCTACGGGGACGATCTCCAGTCGCCCGGGAAAATCGAATTCCGGTGAGAGGCTGAACGTCCGGAAGAGACCATGAGGCGGCGCGGGATCATGCCGGAATGCAGCACCGGCCGATCTCCCGCGCCGCCTTGTTTTCTGAGAGCCGATCAACTCCCGCCTGAGGGCCTCACTTGAGGACCAGAAGGTTCCGGGTCGAGACGTATTTCAAGCTCCCGTCAGCCGCAAAGACCTCCAGACGATAGAAGTACACACCGCTGGCGACCCGCGCCGCGTTCCAGTTGACGGTGTGGGTCCCCGCCTCCTGGACTCCCCCGGCCAGCAATGCGACATCGCGGCCGAGGAGATCATAGACCGCCAGTTTTACGCTCCCGGATTGCGGCAGGCGATAGGAAATCACCGTCGACGGATTGAACGGGTTCGGATAGTTCTGGTCAAGACTGTACACCGCAGGGGTGCCGTGCTCCAGCGGACTCACCGACGTGACGAGCATCGTCTGGGCGTACCAGAAGCCGAACGATGCCCTGTTCGATGTGCCGGACTCCCTTCCGGTCACCGGCTGACCGATCGTACCGATGATCCGGTTCGCGGCTCCCGACATGACCCCCCCGCCGCCCGCGAAGACACCCCCGGCGAGCTTGTACTGCGCCTCCGCCAGGCCGCACTGCGAAAGGGCGAGGAGTGCCACAATGATTGTGCGAAGCGCTGCGTGTTTCATGGCAGCCTCCTCATGGTTTGTACGTCATGAATGAAAAATCGCCCTGGACACGTGTACCTGCCAAATTGAATATCTGAACGACGATCCCTCCCCCCACGCTCGTCGTCACGGGGATGAGGCATGTACCTGTCCCACCCATGGGCGTCACGGTCGTCACATAGTTCGAATAGTAGTAGTCGACGCCGCTGATCGTGATGTTGTACCAGGCATTCCCGGCGTTCCATGACGCAGTGACGTTGGGCGTCGAGGTGAAGATGGTCCCGTCCGAATGGATAGTCCCGAATGCAATCGGCGTCACATTGCTCGCGTTCGACCCGGAGTACATCTTGGTGACGTTCCCCTGGACGAATATGTCTCCGTTCACGCCCAGCTTGCCGCCGGGCCAGGAGAACGTCCCGATGCCGACGTTGCCGTCTTTGTTAACGAAGAGCTTGTAATCGATGACCGTTCCGAGGTTGCTGACAAAGATGTCGTGGCGGTCTCCGTTAGGGGCCTTCAGGATGAACCCGGGACCGTTGCCAAGAGGCGTCCCGCATGCCATCGAACCGGTTGCGCCGTAATCCGCGCAGAACCAGCCCGCGGTGTCCGATCTGACCGAATGGAAGCTGTACGCACCGGGCGTAATGGCGGCCCGGGG
>DATJPH010000622.1:0-2450 GCA_035506475.1 Bacteroidota bacterium
CTTCGGGAAACACGACCCGCCGTAGCCGATCCCGGCGAAGAGGAACTGGGTGCCGATCCGCGCGTCCGTCCCCATCCCTTTGCGGACCATGTCAATATCCGCCCCCACCCTCTCGCAGAGGTTCGCAATGTCGTTCATGAACGAGATCTTCGTCGCCAGGAACGAGTTCGCCGCGTACTTGGTCAGCTCGGAGCTCCGCTCGTCCATCACGATCAGGGGGTTCCCCGTGCGAATGAACGGCGCGTAGAGATCCTCCATGAGAGCGAGCGCGCGCTTGCTCCGCGCTCCTACCACGATCCGGTCCGGCTTCATAAAGTCGTTCACCGCCGCCCCCTCCTTCAGGAATTCCGGGTTGGAGACGACGTCAAATTCGAAGGTCGTTTCGCGGGCGATGATCTCGCGCACCCGGTCGCCGGTCCCGACGGGCACGGTGCTCTTGTTGACGATGACTTTGTACCCGTTCATGTACTTGCCGATCTGGCCGGCGACGGCGAGCACGTGCTGCAGGTCCGCCGACCCGTCTTCCGACTGCGGCGTGGGGAGTGCGAGAAAAATAATCTCGGAATTCAGTACTGCCTTCTCCAGGTTGTCGGTGAAGACGATCCGCTTATCCTCGATGTTCTTCTTCAGCAGGTCCGTCAGCCCCGGCTCGTAGATCGGGCTCTCCCCCTTCTTCAGCATGCGCAATTTCCGCTCGTCATTGTCCACACAGATGACGTCGTTTCCGGTTTCCGCAAAGCAGGTCCCGACGACCAGGCCGACATAGCCGGTGCCAATTACGCTCAGTTTCAAAGTTGAGTCCTTTCAGGTGAGAGGGTGTGGAGAACGGTCGCAATATAGCGAAAAAAGGGGGGTATTCAAAGAAAGGCAGGCCGGGGCGGCGCCCCGTTCAGGCAGGGAGAACCGACCTCAGGATCAATAAGCGCCCCTCCCGAAGAGGACAGCCGGGAGCGTCTGCGCGAGGATCTCGATGTCGAAAAGAATCGACTGCTTCTCAATGTAGTAGAGGTCAAGGAGCACCATCTCCCTGAAACCCAGGTCGCTTCTGCCGGAGATCTGCCAGAGACCCGTCATCCCCGGCTTCGCCCGCGAGCGGCCGCGGTAGTAACCGCCCATGTGGTCCCCCTCGCGCAGGAGCGCGAAGTCCCCGGCGGGCAGCGGACGCGGGCCGACGAGACTCATGTCACCCTTGATCACGTTAAAAAGCTGGGGGAGCTCGTCGATGCTGAACTTCCTGATTATCTTGCCGACGCGGGTCAACCGGGGGTCGTTCTTAATCTTGAAAAGCGCCCCGGAGGCCTCGTTTTGTTTGACGAGACTGTCTTTCTGCTCGTCGGCGGTATGGTACATGCTGCGGAATTTGTAGAATTCAAACGGCTCATCCTGATCTGTCAACGACCGCTTCTGCTTGAAGAAGACGGGTCCCCGCGATTCGATCTTTGTGGCGATCGCCACGACGAGGAAAATGGGCGAGAGGACAGCAAGCGTGAAGACAGCCACCGTTAGGTCGAACACCCTTTTCATCATCCGTTTGATCGAGTTGATCCTTCTCCGTTCAGGCGTAAACAGAGGGATCCCTGCAATGTCGTGCAACCGCGCTTTCGAGAAGAGGTAGTCCGATTCAGGCGACACCACGCGCATCGCAATCCGTTTCTGCCGGCAGAGATCCTCGAGCTGGTCGAACGACCCGTTGAGGTTGGCGGAGGAAAACACGATGAGGCCGATCTTCTTGCGTGATGCAATTGCCTCCACCTCTTCACGGCGGACGTGCATGGCGCCGTCATCACCACCGCCGTGCGGGACATTCATCACGCTGACGATGTCGTACCCCAGTTCCGGGTATTCCTCCACCCGCTGGATCAGGTGCTTCAGATTCGGGTCGGAGCCGATCGCGAGCGTGTTCCAGCGGCCGAGGCCCTGGTCCTGGAGCGCTGTCACCAGTGTGCGGACGAACGCCCAGGTGATCACATAGAAGATGGGGGTAATCGTCAGGTAAAGGAGGACGAACGCGCGGGAGTAAAACAGATTCTGAGCAAGGAACAGGGAGCTCAGAATAACCGCGGCGCTGTGCAGGTACCCCTTCCCCGCGTTAAAGAGCTGCCGCTGGAACGAGGAATTCGCGATGGTCCGGTACACGCCGAGCGCGGTGAACGAACCGAGGAAGATGAGGAGCGCGAACCCGAGCAGGTGCTTGTGAGAGACGAAAATATCAACAAACGTCAGATTGCGGTGAGCAATTTTCGCGGAAACAAAGTAGCCGATGCAGAGCATCCCGGCATCGACGAGCAATGCACCAACAGCATATGATGTCCGCCAGTTGCGGCGGATGAAACCACGGACCATTCCACCCCCCAAACCCGAATCCCCAGCTTCCCAAATCTCCACTGGGTTCGCAAAGAACAACGGAAGTGGTTAATTCTAGGTGGCGGCGATGAAAAATGCAACAGCCT
>DATJPH010000623.1:0-6927 GCA_035506475.1 Bacteroidota bacterium
CCGCTTCCCGACCTCCCTCTCCGATCAAGGCTCCCGGAATATTCTTCCGGGATAGGAACGTACGCGCCGGAGCATCCGGAACACGGGCGGAGGTTCGGGAAATTGAACTGGTCCGGGTCGATCAGCGACGTCCGCATTTACAACCGTGCGCTCAGTGACGAGGAAATCCGACTACTCGCGCAGGCGAATGATTAGGACCAATTGACAGATTATTCTTGCTATCCTGTGTGACGTGGCGCGTTGCGCCTTGAGCCGGATGTGTGTAGGTTGAGTGTGCAAAGGATAGTTCTGATGCTGCATGGAGTACCACTGTTATTGCAAGGTGCAATCTTGGGTTTTGCTGAACGCTTATCGGAGTTCATAGGGAAAGAGGCCACGCTCGAAAAAGTGGGGGCAAGCGTCCACGGCGCCCGCTACACCTACAGGCTCGGGTTTGCCCCGGGGCGCTCATCGGGGGAGCGGGTGATCCTCCGGGAAGTATGGCCGGACTGCATACTCATCCAGTCGATCGAGACGAGCAAATCTCAGGAGATCCCCATCGAACGGATAGAGCTCGCTCCCCAGGCAAAAACGCCGGCTGTTCCGGCGTCGGGTCTTAATGCAATACTGCGGCGAGGGTTTTAAGCAGCTTCTCGGCCGTGTACGGCTTCGTCAGGAGCGCGTCCACCCCGGACACCGCCACAGGGACCACCTTCCCCTGCGTCATCAATCCGCTTGCCGCGATAATCTTCACGTCCGGGTCGATCTTCTTCAGGGCGAGTATCGTTGCTGCGCCGTCCATGACCGGCATCATGATATCCGTGATGACGGCCTTGATCTCCTCCCTGTGGTCGACAAAAATCGCCGTCCCCTCGGCCCCGTCGGATGCCATGAGCGTCCGGTACCCGAATGACTCGAGCGTCATCCGGGTGATCTCCCGTATTGCCGCCTCGTCGTCGATGACGAGTATCGTCTCGCCGTTCCCCGTCGGCAGCTGCGGTTCATCGCCCGGGCCCCGGGGGGAATCCGTATTGCCTGTCGCCGGCAGGTAGACCCGGAACGTCGTCCCCCTCCCCGCCTCTGACGAAAGCGTGATAAACCCGTTATGGCTCTTGATGATGGCGAGCGTCGTCGAAAGGCCGAGACCGGTCCCCATCCCGACTTCTTTCGTCGTGAAGAACGGGTCGAAGATCTTCTCGCGTATCTCCGGCGGAATGCCGGTTCCCGTATCGACGATCGTCAGGACCACGTAGTGCCCCGGCGCGGCCCCCGGCTGCATCCGGGCGAACTGCTGGTCGATCGTCTCGTTGGCCGCCGCGATCGTCAGTAATCCCCCCCGGGGCATCGCATCCCTGGCGTTGACAAGGAGGTTCAGAATCACCTGGTGCATCTGTGTCGGGTCGGCCGAGATCGTCCAGAGATCCCTCGGGAAGTCCGTCCTGATCTCGATCGATTTCGGAAAGGTCCCCCCGGCGATCTTCACCACCTCGTTGGCGATATGCTTCACCTGGACGAGGATCCGCTCCCCCGTGACACCCCGCCCGAACGCCAGCACCTGCCTGACGATATCCGATCCCCGCTTGGCCGCGGTGTCGATTGTGTTCAGGATCTTCAGTCCGCGCGCATCAGGTATCTTCGTGCGGAGCACGTCGATCGCCATCAGGATGGGGGAGAGGACGTTGTTGAGATCGTGGGCGATGCCTGCGGCGAGCGTCCCGATACTCTCCATCCGCTGCGCCCTCAGCCGCTCGGCGGCTTCCCGTTTTGTGTCCGTCACGTCGCGCGACACGATCACCCCCTTGGTGACCACCCCCTGCTCGTCCCTGATCATCCCCCCCCGCGACTCGAAATCACGGACCGAGCCGTCCTTCGCGATCAGGCGGTATTCGATCGGCGTCGGGATGCCCCTCTCGATGTTCGCCCGGAACGTCTGTGCGACGCGTTCCCTGTCGTCGGGATGAACGTCCCTGAAGACGCTCGTTCCCCGGAGTGATTCAGGCGTGCCGAGTATGGGGGTGTATGACGGACTGTTGTACAGCCTTGTGCCGGCCGTATCCACGATGGCGATCATATCGGTGATATTCTCGGCAATCAGGCGGAATTGTTCTTCGCTCTGCCTCAGTTTCAGATCGGCGAGCTTCCGGTCCGACACGTCCCGCCCCACAATGGAGGCCGCGACGACGTTGCCCTGGATATCGAGTATGGGCGAGACCGTCAGCGACACGTAGATGTCCCGTCCGTCTTTCCTGCGCCGGAGTGTCTCGAAGTGATCGACGTGGTCGCCGGCCGCCACCCGGTCCAGTATGTCCGGAAGTTCGTCCGCCCGCCCGGGAGGGATGAGTATCGCGATGCTTTTCCCGAGGACCTCGGATTCGCTGTAGCCGTAAATCCTCTCGGCTCCCCGGTTCCAGCTCGTGATGATCCCTTCAAGCGATTTGCCGATAATCGCGTCGTCCGAGGAGTTGACTATGGCGGCGAGCTCTTTTGTCTTCTCTTCTGACCGTTTCCGGTCGGTAATGTCGTTGTAGACGACCACGAAATATCCCTTCTCGATGCTGTAGACGGAAAGGGCCCCCCACTTCTGGAGAGGCGGGACGAAGACCTCACATTGTTCGGGCCTTCCCGTTCTTGCGACCCTCCCGTAGATCTCGAAGAGCTCGGGATTCGTCTCCCTGAGCCCCGGGATGACCTCCGACACCCTCTTCCCCGTGACGTCAGTCAGCCCGGAGATCTTCAGGAACGCCTTGTTCACCTCAAGGTACTCGAAATCCTCGGGTCGGTCGCCGTCCCATATCATCCGGCAGTACGCGAACCCCTCCACCATGTTGTCGAAAAGCGAGCGGAGGAGCTCCGCGCTCTCCTTGAGCTTCTTCTCTGCGATCTTCCCCCGCGTGACGTCCTGGACGATGACAAGCTTCGCCTGCCGGCCTTGGTAGAGAAGCGAATGCGACGTGACTACCACGTCGATGAGCGTGCCGTCCTTCAACAGGTGTCGCCACTCGCCCGGGTGTTCGAGCCCGGGCCTGTGTATCGCCGCGTTGGCGGGCAAATCCGCTTTTTCTTCGGGTGGACGGATGTCCAACAGGGTCATCGAGAGAAACTCTTCCCTCGCATAGCCGTACTTCACGATCGCGGCTTCGTTGACCTCGAGGAATCGGAGTGTTGCCGGATCGTATACCCACATGGGGAACGGGTAGTTGTGAAACAGGAGACGGAATGTCTCCTCCCCGGACTCCGGCTGCATTTGCCTTCTGACTCTCTCTTCGCGCATGAGTTCCCAAACCTCTCAGTGAGATGCTGTAACGGAGGACGATCTGCGCGGATGGACGTCCTGGGCTTTGCGCTCGATCCGGATCTATTTGTGCTGGATACGCGCAATTCCCGTGCCTGAACCGGGTGTGCGATCCTTTTGTGAACCCCCCCCCGCAATTCGTCAACTGAGATCACATCCCGTTCCTGCATATCCGGGATATGCGAAAGATCCGGTCACCTGGCCGATACTGGCCACTGTCGGCGGGGGGGAAGAGCGGAACTCCCCCCCCTTGGAGCCAAATTCGCTGGCATGCGGTTTGCTTATGAAGCGGCGATTGCCAACTGTCGCCACACGCCACTTTCCATTCCAGGGCGGCCGGAGCCCATTAGTTCTAACAGGAATGGATCCCTATGAGCGTAACCCGATCAACCCCGAGGTCATGGCATGTCGCTGCGGCCTTTGCTGTGGCCCTCATGTCCGCACACACGGCGGCAGGCCAGGACAACCGTGAGGTCATCGAGCGCCTGAAGAAGATTGAAGCGGAGCTCGATTCCCGGAAGAGCGACATCGATGCGCTCAAATCAGAAATCCAGTCTCTTCGCGACGGGAAGGCTTCACCCGGTGCCGCGAAAACCTCCGGGGCGGAGTCACCGGCAGGGAAATCGTTCGACACTGCGCCCCTCCTGAAGAAGCTCGAGAAAGGGAACGCCCGGTTCGTCGCCGGCAGGACCTCGAAGAAGGATTTCCCCGTGCAGCGCAAAGGACTCACCGGCGCCCAGCATCCGTATGCCATCGTCCTGACCTGTTCGGATTCCAGGGTCCCCCCGGAGCTTCTCTTCGACGAATCGCTCGGGCAGCTGTTCGTCATCCGGAACGCCGGGAACGTCGTGGATTCGGTGACGCTCGGGAGTATCGAGTATGCCGCCGAGCATCTCCATGCGGGGCTTCTCGTCGTCCTCGGTCATGAATCCTGCGGCGCCGTGACGGCGGCCGCTTCCGGGGGCCAGGCACCGCCGAATATCGGCTCCGTCGTCTGGCGGATAGCACCCGCCGTCGATGCCGCGAAGGCCGCGCACGTTCAGCAGGCGGACCTTGTCCACGCGAGCGTTGAGGAAAACGTCCGTCTCCAGATGCAGGACGCCGTCGCACAGAGCGGCGTATTGAAAGAGCTTGTTGCAAAAGGCGAATTTGATATCATCGGCGGGGTGTACAGCCTCGAGACCGGCAAAGTCAACTTTATGGCGAAAGGGAAACAGCAATGAAATGGTTCTTTGACCTCAAAATCGGCACAAAGCTCATCTCGAGCTTCGTCATCGTCTCGATCATCGCGGCCTCGATTGGCTACATCGGCATTACGAACCTGAACGATATGGCATCGAAGAGTGAACAGATGTACTCCAAGATGACCGTTCCCATCCGCGAGATGGGGGACATCACCGAGGCGTTCCAGCGCATCCGCATTAACACGCGGGATATGCTCCTGGCGACGACCCCTGAGGAAATGTCGAAGAAGATAGACCTTATTGCCGAGCTCAGGAGTGAGACCTCCAAGAGTGTGTCGCTTCTTGAAAAGGGGCTCATCTCGCAGGAAGGAAGAGACATGTTCAAGGCGCTTACCGACAGCCGGACTCAATACGGCGCCGATGTGGAGAAGATGATCGCGCTTGCGAAGGCCAACAAGAAGAACGAAGCCTGGGCCCTGATGCGGGGCGACGCGTTCAAGTCGGCGGCGGCTGAGCAGGCGGCGATCGACAAGCTGAAAGAGAAGAAGCTGAATGATGCGGAGACAGTCAACGAAGCGAACCTTGCGGACGCCAAAGCGGCCACGATGCTGATGCTCGGGAGCCTGCTGTTCGGCGTGGTTGTCGCCTTGTCGCTCGGCATATTCATCGCCCGGATCACGAGCCGTCCGGTGAAGGAGGTCGTGCAGAGCATCGACAACGCGGACCTGAACATGCAGTTCCGGTCCGACAGGAAAGACGAAGTCGGGGACCTCCAGAGGTCATTCGACAGGTTCGTCACATCGATCAAGGAGACGCTCCTGCAGGTGGCGGAAGCCTCCTCGGCGGTGGCCAGCGCCTCGAGCGAGATCAGCTCGAGCACCGAGCAGATGGCCGCCGGCTCCCAGGAGCAGACCTCCCAGGCGGGCGAAGTGGCAAGCGCTGTGGAAGAGATGACAAAGACCATTGTAGAAAACTCGAAGAACGCCGGGAATACGGCCGACACGGCCAAGATGGCCAAGGCGGCTGCCGAGCAGGGGGGGCAGGTCGTGGAGGAGACGGTGGTGGGGATGAAGCGGATCGCCGAGGTGGTCCGCAAGTCGGCCGATACGGTCCAGGCGCTGGGCAAATCGAGCGATCAGATCGGGGAGATCATATCGGTGATCGACGACATCGCCGACCAGACGAACCTCCTTGCCTTGAACGCGGCGATAGAGGCGGCAAGGGCGGGGGAGCAGGGGCGGGGGTTCGCGGTGGTGGCCGACGAGGTGAGGAAGCTCGCCGAGCGGACGACGAAGGCGACGAAGGAGATCGCCGCGATGATAAAGACGATCCAGACGGACACGGCGGGTGCGGTGACCTCGATGGGGGAGGGGACCAAGCAGGTGGACGAGGGGATCAAGCTGGCGGACAAGGCGGGAGAATCGCTCAAGGAGATCGTGGGGATCTCGCAGCGTGTGACGGACATGGTGGCGCAGATCGCGGCGGCAAGCGAGCAGCAGTCGAGCGCCAGCGAGCAGATCAGCAAGAACGTGGAGGCGATCAGCACGGTGACGGGGGAGACGGCCCAGGGGACGCAGCAGATCGCCCGCGCGGCCGAAGACTTGAACCGGCTCACCGAGAGCCTCCAGCAGTATATCGACAAGTTCAAGCTGACGAAGGACACCGGAACGTCTGAGGCCAGGGGGAACGGCCGCCCGCCCAAAAAGCAGGCCGCGAAGCCCAGGCTTGAAAAATCAAACGTTGCCGTGAAGGAAAACGGCAGCCTCGTGGCGCAGGAATAGGGGACAGACCAATGGAAGAGACAAAGGACATTAAGAACGCAACACAGGGGAAGTCCGAGGAGCTGCTGCAGCTTGTGAGCTTCAACATCGGCGGGGAGGAATTCGGTGTCGACATCCTGAAGGTGCAGGAGATCAACCGGATGCTTGAGGTCACCAGGGTGCCCAACGCGCCTGAATACGTTGACGGCGTCATCAACCTGAGGGGAAAGGTCATCCCCATTATCGACCTCCGCAGGCGGTTCGATATGGAGCGGAAGGAGCACGACAAGAACACGCGGATCGTCGTCGTCGAGCTCCAGGGGAAGGTCGTCGGGTTCGTGGTCGACGCGGTGAGCGAAGTCCTCAGGATTCCCAAGAGCGTCACCGAGCCCCCCCCGCCGATCGTTGCGGGGATCAACGCGGAGTACATCACGGCCGTCGGGAAGCTTGATGACCGCCTGCTGATACTCCTTGATCTCGAGGGGGTGCTCTCAGAGGGGGAGAAGCCCGCTATCCGCCGCGTCGCCTAGTCGTCATTGCGAGCGGAGCGAAGCAAACCGTCATTGCGAGGGGTGGCGCGTTACGCGCCACCCCGAAGCAATCACACATCAAACTCCAGCGTCCACGTTGTCCCGTGCCCCGACGCCGCCCGGATCGTCCCTTCGACCTGTTCCGTCAGTAAGCCGACAAGCTGAAGGCCGAATCCCTCTGA
>DATJPH010000624.1:0-2738 GCA_035506475.1 Bacteroidota bacterium
TGCGGCCTCTTCGATGGCGGGCATCATCAAGGGAGGCTACTTCGTCACGGGGACCTGGGGCTGGGGGCTGAGGCCGACACGCACCACGCAGTACGAAGCGGGCTTCTCGCAGCAGGTGAGCGACTTCGCGTCGTTCGACATGACCGCGTTCTACAAGGACATCCAGGACCAGGTCACGTGGGTGAACGTCGCCCCCGAAGCCGGCACGCAGGGACAGAACTACGGCGCGCTGGTCAACGCCGATTTCGCGACGTCGCGGGGACTTGAGCTGAAGTTCGCCCTCCGCCGCGTGAACCGCATCGCGGCGCAGGTCAACTACACGTTCCAGGACGTGCGTGCGACCGGCTCCAACACCGCCAGTACCGCGGGCCTCTGGTCCGCGGGGTCGGTCATTGCGACGCCCCACTACACGTTCCCGGCCGACTTCAACGAGTCGAACCGCGGGAGTGTCCTCTTCGACTACCGGTTTGCCAAGGGGGACGGCGGAACCATTCTCCAGCAGCTCGGGCTTAACCTCCTCCTCTCCTTCAACAGCGGGCACAACTTCACGCGCCTGAACGTCGAGCCCCGCCTCTCCAACGGCGGCCAGTCGACCGACCCGCGGTTCAGGATCCCCGTGGAGCCGGTCGGCTCCTCGACCACCCCGTGGTTCTTCCAGCTCGACGGGCGGCTCGACAAGACGGTCTCCGTGGGATCGATGGACCTCAACATCTACGTCTACGTCATCAACCTCCTCGGGACGGACAACCCGGTCAACGCGTTCGTGCGCACGGGCGATCCGAAGGACGACGGCTGGTTCTCGACCACCGACGGCCATGCCGATGCGGTCAACAACGGTCCGCAGTACGTTGCGTTTTACAACGCTGTGACGCTCGGCAGGAACTCGGGCAACTTCGGTCCGCCGCGTCAGATCCGGTTCGGCGTGAAATTGGACTATTAATCAGCAGGAGGTCTAGCACATGAATCCCACACGGAGCATGAGAAAGCCGGTATTCGGACTGATCGCTCTTCTGTTGTGCGTTCCCCTGGCACTTGCGGGTCTGAACCCGAAGGACAGGTCAGAGGGCGCGCGGAAGACGGGCGGCGACGATCTGTACCGGCCGTTCCTGATCAACAACGTCTTCAACTACTACGGCAACAACGGAGACGGTGCGTACAACAAGTACAGCTCCAACAACGAGGGCTTCGAGTTCTTCAAGGGGAGCGGGAAGACATGCATCTATGAAGAAGGTGTTGTCTGGGGCGGGTACCACAAGGGCTATACGACGAAAGACTCGAAAGGGAACGTCATCCCGGAGGCAAAGGTCGGGGGGTCGGTGTACCGGCACGGGATCAGCGCCGGCCCGATCATCCAGTACGGAACCGCGACGACGGACCCGGTCGGCGACGACCCGACGAATCCCGCGAACCGGATCTACCGGGTTCGTCCGGACATCGGTCCGAACCAGGCGTTCGCTGACGTCCAGGCGAAGATCCAGAGCGAGGAAGTCGCGTACGTCGGGAGATACGAAAGCTACTCGGCGCAGGACATCTACAACCAGTACGTCAACGACTGGAACCAGTGGCCCGCGGCACAGGGCGCACCGTTCACGTACGGGATGGACAACTCCCAGAACCCGCCCGTGCAGCGCAAGGCCCCCTCGCCCTATGATCCCAAGTGGGATATCCCCGGGCAGCCGGGCTCGGACCAGACGCTCTGGTACGTGGCGAACGACTGCAACCCGACCCGGTGCGCGTACCTCGCCGGCTCACCCGTGATCGGCCTCGAGATGCGCAGGACGATCTGGGGGTACAAGCGTAAGGGCGCGCTCGGCCAGACGATTTTCGAGAGCAGCGTTCTGATCAACAAGAGCGGCGCGCGGGTCGACACGATGTACCTCGTGCAGTGGACCGATCCCGACCTCGGCGACGGCGGGGACGACTACTGCGGGTGCGACACGTCGAGGAGCCTTGGCTTCGTCTACAACGCCAGGAATTCCGACGCGGTGTTCGGCTCATCAATCCCGTCGGCGGGGTTCGACTTCTTCATCTCCACGATCGCCGCCTATACCGACCCGGTGCAGGGCGCGGGGGGCGACATCCAGTGGTATCACCTGATGAACGCGACGATCGCGGCATCCGGGGCCCCGTTTATCGACCCCACGACAACCCAGCCGACAAAGTTCTGCCTGTACGGCGATCCCACGAAGTCGACAAACGGCGGTGCGGGCTGGGTTGACGGCATGAACGGACTCACGCCGGCGGACCGCAGGTTCTGCCTTGTGACGGGACCCTTCACCATGGCCCCGGGCGACACGCAGGAGCTTGTTGTCGCGCTCCTTGGCGGGCTCGGATCCGACTACCTCTCCAGCATCACGGCGCTGAAGCAGATCGACGACAAGGCGCAGTCGGCGTACAACAGCCTCTTTGCGCTCCCCTCTCCTCCTCCCGCCCCCGTGGTCGCGGTTGCGCCGCTGGACGGCGAGATCATCCTGAGCTGGGGCGACGGTGTGACGCTCTCCAAGACCGAGGGAAGCGTGAGCCAGGGATTCACGTTCGAGGGATACAACCTCTACGAGTTCCCCGGCCCGTCCAACACGGGCGCCATACTGCTCGGGACGTACGACCTGGTGGACGGGATCAAGACGATCTCCGACACCGCGTATGACCCGACGTCGGGGCTCAACCTGATCCAGGTCCTGCAGCAGGGGACGGACAACGACATCATCCATTCGATCGACCTGACCTCGAGCAAGGTG
>DATJPH010000625.1:0-5980 GCA_035506475.1 Bacteroidota bacterium
CGGTAGGGATACCGCTGGCGGTTTTTCAGTTCGCGGAACGCCGTGTTCCCCCGAACGTAGGCAAGGTGTCCGTCGGCTGTCCCCCGTTTGAACATCTCCCACGTCGCCATCCGGAACGGATCCGTGCCGGTCGTGTCGGCCTGCGCCGCCGCCTGCAGGGGGAAGGCCGCAATAATGAGAATCAGCAGATTGATCATGCGGTAATGTGTCAAATATGCCGGAGAACCGCAACCGGAGTGTGGGCGGCTTGACCTTCGGTGCCGCATGACGTAGATTAGGGCGCCCGGGGTATCACACTCTCTGACACATCACGCAGGATAGCCCCCTTGTGGAACGTCATTCATAAACGCGCGGCGCACATCCGGGAGCCGAACGAAGTGAGAATACTCCGGGTTGTCCGCGACGCAGGTGAGATTTCCCGGATTGAGATCGCAAAACTGACAGAGCTTCACAAGACCACGATTACCGATCTCGTGGCAAAGCTGATCCGCGCCGGCTTCCTCGAGGAAACGGGTGCGGTCGCCTCGCGCCGGAAGGTCGGACGGCGCAGAATTCTCCTCAGGTTCCGACCGATGGCGGGTCTCGTCGTCGGCGTCGACGTCGGGATGACCCGGGCGGTCGTGGCCCTCACCGACCTGAACGCGCACATCCTCCAGCAGAAGACGTTCGAGTACTCCGTGGGAGCCTCGTCGCAGGAGGTCCTCGCCGAAGTCGCGACAACGATCCAGGCGCTCCTTGCAAGTGCAAACTGTTCCCAGTCGCAGCTTGTCGGCATCGGCATCGGGGTCCAGGGGGTGATCGACTACCCCAGGAACGTCCTCGTCCTGTCGTACAACAAGAAGGCCTGGCAGGGGGAGTCGCTCAGCAGGCTCCTGGCAAACCGGTTCAAGGTTCCCGTCTACGTGGAGAACGACGTCAAGACCATGGCGCTGGGGGAATACCTGCTGGGCGCCGCGCGGGGGATGAAGCACTTCGTCCATATATGGGTCGGGGAGGGGGTCGGGGCGGGGATCATGATCAACGGGCAGCTGCTGCACGGCATCACATCGAGCGCAGGGGAAATCGGGTTCAGCGAGCTCGAGTTTCCCCCCTACTACGCCGAGAGGTTCCCGCTGACGTTCAGAAACCAGGTCATGTTCGGCCAGATCCTGACGGACACCAACCTGATAGAGAGCTACCGGCGTGCGTCAGGGAACCCGCTCGACGGACGCGTGTCGGTCTCCTCCATCGCGCGCAACGCCGCGGCCGGCGACGAGACCGCCCGGAGAATCATCGACGAGTTCACCTCGATGCTCAGCATGCTCAGCATCAACCTCGTGAACACGCTCAACCCTGAGCTGATCATCATCGGCGGGAAGCTCGCCCAGTATTACCCTGCGCTGGCGGAATCGCTCCAGGACAAGATCCGCGCCGACCTCCTCACCCCCCCCGCCGAGGCGGTGCACGTGCGGACGGCGAAACACGGGGAGAGCGGCGTGATCCTCGGGGCGGCCGGGCTTGTTCTCTACGAGCTCTTCGAGCCGCTGCATGCGCTTTCGGTCAGGAGCACGCAGAAGGAGGCAACCGCACTGGCCGGGGTCCCGGCCGACTGAGACGCGGGGAGAGGTACCTACAGGGACTTCTTCCAGCCTTCCGGCAGCGCGGCGATCCTGCGGGCACGCCCGATAACGTCCCGGTCCTTCTCTCCCGGCTGACGGAGGCGGACAAGGTCCGCGATGCTCACCGATTCGGGATCCTCCTCGAGAAGCTCCACGCCGTCCCCCGCCCGTACCATGCCCCCGCGCAGAACGGAGAGGTAAAACCCCGTCCTCCCGCTCGCCAGGAATCTCTCGGCGATGTCGACCCGGCGGAATTTCATTTCGAGTTTGTAGCAGGGAAGCCTCGGCTGCGTGACAATGAGCTCGGCATCTCCCACCCGGAAACGGTCTCCCGCGTGGACAGTCTCCTCCAGAAGCCCTTCGGTCGTCAGGTTTTCACCGAACATCCCCCACGGGAGATCGACCCCCGGCAACTCCTTCCGCCAGAAAGGGTAATGCTCGGAAGGGTAGACGTAGACGGCTTTGGCCGCGCCCCCGTGGACGGAGAGATCCGCCTGAGCGTCACCGTCGAGGTTCATCGCCCGGATCATCACGGGAGCATCGACGGGCTCCTTGACGATCCCCGAGAGGACGGTGGTGCCCCTCCAGGAGAGCTCGCGCGGCATACCGACATTCACAGAGAGAATGTTCAGCGATCAGGCTCCGAATTGACGAAGATGGTGGTCAAGGTGCTTGTACATCCCGATACCCCACTCGGCCGGCGTCAGGGTGCCGAAGAACGCGTGCGGGCGTGTGGTGCACCCCGCCTCCCCTCCCAGCGCGTACTCGCGCGCAAGCCGGAGCACGCGCTCCTTCTCCGCGGTGAAATCACGCTCATCGGCGACGACGAACGTCGGGTGCGTCGGGGAGTGCCGCGTGAACTCCGAATCGTCGAAGTATCGTTTCCTGAAGAACGGACCGATCAGTCGGCCGATCAAGAGCCTCCGGGCGACCCTTTTCCCCGAAGCGACCTCCAGCGTGATCGCACAGTGCGCCAGCATCTGGGCCACGCTCATTTTCCCCCACAGGGGGGCGGTCCGTGGAGTCAGCGCCCCGACACGCGAGGTGACCTCTTCGAGCGTCCCTTTCTCGAACATGCTTTTCATAGGAGGTAATGTAATTTTCCCGGAGTGCAGAGTCAACACTCCGGGAGCATCGAAGGGCTCACCGGTCCTCTCCGCCGGACCTGAGGAGCGTGATCATGTTGCTGTAGTCATCGGTCCAGGGGCGGGTGACCCTGTACGACGTCGAGTCCCAGGGCGTTGAGGCGGCGGCGAGGGAATCGCCGGCAAGCGGAGCCGCAGAGGGAGAAATGAGTATCCAGTCGCTCGACCACCCCCCCAGGTCATCTTCATCGGCACTGATCATCACGCTTGAGAGTCCGTGCCGTTCCGCATACCCGTGGACAACCGGCACCAGGTCCACGTAGCGATTGGTGATGTGGACCGCAAGTATGCCGTCCGGTTTCCGGAGATGGCCCATGTAGACTGCGAATGCCTCCTCTGTCAGGAGGTGCACCGGGATGGCGTCGCTCGAGAAGGCGTCGAGCGCCAGCACGTCGAACCGCCCCGTCTCGCCCTTCCCGATCTCCCTTTCGAGCGAGAGCCGCGCATCCCCCATCGCCAGCTCGACATGCCCCCGGCAGTTGTTCAGGTATGTGAAGAATGCGCCACGCCCCCGGGAGAGGCGGGGGACCGCGGGGTTGATTTCGTAAAACCGTACCGTGTCCTGCTCCCGGGCGAACGCCGCGATCGTCCCGACACCCATGCCGACGACGGCAATCCTGATCCCGGCCTCCCCTGCCTGCTTTTCTTCGATCGCCAGCCCGATGCCGCTCTCCCTTGAGTAGTACGACGTCGGGATCCCGGCACGCGCCGGATCGGTGAACTGAATGCCGTGGGTTATCCGGCCGTGAAGGAGCTTGACGTAGGTTGAATCCGACGACCGGACGACACGAAGGAGGCCGTAGAAGTTCCTTGTCACAAACAGCGCATGTTCCCCTTCGTCAACCGCCTCTTTCACGAGGACGCCGCCGAGCACGAGCAGGAGGATCACGAGCGGCCAGAGGGCCAGGAGCGGCTTCCGGCGGAGGATCAGGTCCCGCGTGAGCGCCGTGACAAATAACGCGCCCGTTCCCCAGAGGCTTGCGTGGAATTCCCAGTATCCGTTGAACAGCCGGGGTGCCGCGATCGCCACGGCGAGCCCCCCTGCGGCCCCGCCGGCCGCCACGGCAAGATAGAATCCGGTGAGGTGGGCCACGCCCGGCCTGGAGCGGACGAGCTCGCCGTGACAGACAAGGCATCCCGTGAAGAGGACCGCAGCGTCGGCCGCGATCTGCGAAGCGAGTGACACGCTCAACCCCCCGAAGAGGTTGACGATACAGCAGACAAGGGCGACGCCGAAGAGCGGAAGGAAGAGCCAGCGCCTGTACAGCCCCTCGTAACGGAAGCAGAGTATGAACGTCGCCAGGTAGAGCGAGAGCGGGAGGACCCAGAGCAGCGGGATCACCGCCGTATCCTGGCACATGTGGTTTGTCGTCGAAAGAAGAAGCGCCGAGGAAACGCCCGCGAGTCCCACCCAGAGGAAGATGTCACCAGGAGCCGGGGAGCCGGGTTGAATCCGCACGTCCCGGTCCCGGGGAGTGAGGCCGGTGAGGGACTTCCAGCGCGCGGCCGCACACGCGATGACGCCGAGAGCAAAAACGAGGTAGAGTCCCGACCAGGCGAGGGCCTGGAGGTGAATCCCGAGCAACGGCTCGACGAGTACCGGGTACCCGAGCAGACCGAGGAGCGAGCCTGCATTGGAAAGTGCGTACAGACGGTAGGGCGACCTCCCCGGCAGGGAAGTCACCGACCACTCCTGGAGGAGAGGCCCGGTGGTGGAGAGGATGAAGAACGGAATCCCGACAGTGGCCGCCAGGAGGATCGCCAGCTCGCCCAGCGGCTCTCCACTTCCGGAAGGCTTCCACGAGGGGCCGGGGGTGATCGGCGAGGGCCACTGCAACGCGAGGAAGAGAAGGAACAGGACCGACAGTGCGAGGAGTGTGACGTGGAGGCCGATCTGGCGCCCGGGGGAGAGCCTCAATGCCACGAGATGCGCGTAACCGTAACCGGCGAGCAGGACCACCTGGAAGAAGACCAGGCACGTCGTCCAGACGGCGGGGGCCCCACCGAACCAGGGGAGGAGCTCCCTGCCGATGATAAGCTCGACCTGGAAGAGTAGGAAGGCGCTCAGGAAGATCGTGAACGAATAACTCTGTTTCATGCCGGCGGCTCCTGTTACCCATCTCAATATATCATTCCCTCCTCACAAACGGAATTGACAGAAAATGCGAGAAGGGGATGCAGATTCTTCACGTCCCCTTTGAAAAATTGACAACGATCACGCAGGTTGACAGGCGTCAAGCCGCGATTGAACCCGTTTCGGGCGGATTTCCCTCCGGGCACACAGATTGAAGCGGATGATGTGCGCGGGAGGAGCCACACCATGTCCACAGGTCAAACGCTGCTTTCCATCGGTGCATTCATTCTTCTGACGACGATACTCCAGGGTGTGTACGGTTCACTGAGCGACGTCGGAGGGGATATCGCCACAAGCCAGGACGGCATACTCGCAACGTCGATCGCGACATCCTATTGTGAGATGGCGTACGGGTATGCCTATGACCAGGCGACCGATACGTCAGACGCGGCGCTCACCTCCACCGCGATGCTGACCTATCCCCCGGGGAGGGAGGCGGGCGAGGACAGCCTCTCCGACTTCAACGATTTCGACGACCTGAACGGCTGGAGCGATGTCAAGAGCGCCGGCGGATCGGGACGCCAGTACAAAACGACGTTTGTTGTCTCGTACGTCGACTCGAACGATGTCGGCCACGTCGTCGCCTACAGGACGTACCTCAAACGGCTCGACATGAAGACCTGGCGTACGGTTCCCCCCCCCACCGGCGACGAGATTATCGATACGCTCCGGACATCGATCGTAATGGGCTATTTCCATTTCAACTGAGAGGCGGTGCCCAAAATGACCTCAATGATGGACATCCTCATATCGATGCTCATGGGGGGAATGCTTCTCCTGAACATCGTCAACGCACAGTCGAATATCGCCGAGGACTCTTCGATCTACAGGGGCGACGTCCTTGTCCAGGAGATGCTCATCAACCAGGTCCAGTACATGGAAGGCGAACTGAGGAACATGGGGTACGGCGTTCCGCAGGGGGTCCGCACGATCACCTATGCGGGCGATTCGGCGATCACGTTCCTCATCGACGCGAACCGGGACGGGACGATCGACACCGTGCATTACGACCTGGGCCCGGTGAGCGAGCTTTCCGGCACGCCGAATGAAATGGACCGGTATATCCACAGGACGTTTTCGACCTCCAGCGGAACGGAGCGGGG
>DATJPH010000626.1:0-12558 GCA_035506475.1 Bacteroidota bacterium
AGCGCGTACGAGGAGCACGGCAGCGCGACGACGCGCCTCTACGGCGCCGATATCACCTACAAGTGGGCGCCGATCGAAGAGCGGGAATCGCATTCGTTCCTCGTGGGGGGAGAGGTCTTTGCCGGGCGGCACGTGTTCACCGACAGCGCGGTTGTCTCGAGCAGCTCCCCGGTGGGATGGTACGGCTATCTGCAGTACCAGACCTCGTACTGGCTCTACCTGGGCCTCCGGTACGACTGGGTGGAGGAGCCCTCGAACGACAGGCTTGTGACCCGCTCCGCGGGGGCGTACGCGAGCTATTACACGACGGAGTTCCTCCGCCTCCGGCTCGGATTTGAACACCGCTGGAGCGACCTTCCGGTCCAGAACAATGTCAACACGGTTCTCTGTGAAGTGAATCTCGTCTTCGGTTCGCACCCGACCGAACCGTACTGGGTGAACAAGTGATGTCCACTGGAAAGGAACGCATAATGAAGAAGTATGCCGCAATCTCCCTGCTCGCGCTGGCGCTGTTCGGCGGCCTCCAGCCGTCCGTTGCCCGGGAGAGGAAATTGAAGATCGTGACGACGCTCGGGTACCTCCGCTACGTGGCGCAGGAGGTGGGAGGCGACAGGGTGACGGCGGTCGCCCTCGCCAATCCCAGACAGGACCCGCACTACGTCACGCCGACCCCCGCGATGAACGAGCTCACCTCCGACGCGGATCTGTTCATCGAGAACGGGCTCTCGCTCGATATCTGGCAGAAGAACGTCGTGGACGCCTCGGGGAACCCCGCCATACAGCCGGGGAACCCGGGGCACCTCGTCGCCACGGTCAACGTCCCGGTGAAGGAGCTTCCCACGGAGGTCTCGCGCGCCTGGGGGGACATCCACCCGCAGGGGAACCCGCACGTCTGGCTCGACCCGCTGAACATCCGGATCGTGGCCGCGAACATCGCGGAGAGGCTCGAACAGATCGATCCCGCCGGCACGGCGTACTACAAAACGCGGCTCGAGCAGTACAAGGCGAAGCTCGACGCCGCGATGTTCGGTGAGGAACTCGTCCGGGCGCTCGGCAAATCGGGGGGCGACGTCCTTGTCCGGAAAGCGGTCAACAACGAGCTTGCCGACTGGCTGAAGCTCCGCGGGCTCGCCGGCAAGCTGGGGGGGTGGATGAAGCAGGCTGAGCCTCTCGAGGGGAAGAAGGTGATCTCCTACCACAAGACGTATATCTATTTCGCAGAGAGGTTCGGGCTCCAGATCACGGGTGAGCTCGAGGAGAAGCCGGGGATCCCGCCCCCGCCCCAGCACCGCGACGCGGTCGTCGAAGAGGTGAAGCGGGAGGGGATCAGGGTGATCCTGAACGACAACTTCTATTCCCGCGAGGCGGCGGACTATGTGGCGAGCAAAACGGGCGCAAAGGTCCTTATCACCTACCTTGACGTCGGCGCGCTCCCGGAGGTCGATACGTACGAAAAGCTGATCACCTACCTTGTCCAGAATATCGTGCAGGCGGTCCGATGATCGAAGAGATCTTCTCATTCCCGCCGACGATGATCTGGCCGCTCGCGGCCTGTCTCGTCCTGACCGGCATACACGTCTACCTGGGCGTTCACGTCATCGCCCGGAAGGTGATATTTGTCGACCTGGCGCTCGCGCAGATCGCCGCGCTGGGGACGGTGACCGGCGTCCTCCTGGGCTACGAAGCGGGAAAGGACATCACCCCCCTGTATCTCTACTCGCTCGCCTTCACGTTCTTCGGGGCGTTCATATTCTCGATCACGCGGATGAAGGGGGAGAAGGTCCCCCATGAGGCCATCATCGGGATTGTCTATGCGGTGACGTTCGCCGCCACGATCCTCGTCCTGTCCAAGAGCGCGCTGGGACCCCAGGAGCTCGACCATATCATCAAGGGGGACCTCCTCTGGGTCCGCTCGGCGGTCGTCATCAAGACGGCGCTGATTTACGCCGCGGTGGGGCTCTTCCATTTCACGTTCCGGAAGAAGTTCATGGCGATCTCGTTTGACGTCAGGGCCGCCGAGGCCTCGGGGATCCGCGTGCCCCTCTGGGATTTCCTCTTCTATATGTCGTTCGGGTTCGTCATCACGAGCTCGGTCGCGATCGCCGGGGTCTTCCTTGTCTTCAGCTACCTTGTCATCCCTTCGGTCGCCGCGATGCTCCTTGCCGAAAAGATCAGCACGCGGCTCGCGCTCGGATGGATCGGCAGCGCGATTATCAGCTTCGTCGGCGTCAAGCTCTCCTGGACCACCGGGCTGCCGACAAGCCCCCTGATCGTCGTCCTCTTTGCCGGCGCGCTCCTGTTGACCGGCGTGTTCCGCTACATGAAGCTCGCGCCGCGGAAGCTTGTCGCCGCCAGGAACATGGTGGGGGCCGCCGCCGTCGTTGGGGTGTTCATCGGCGGGCTCTTCTTCTTCGGGAACCCGGAGGAGGACCCCCTTGCGCGCACGCTCCACATGCTGGGGAGCCCGCTCTCCACGGACCGCGAGGCCGCGCTTGCGAACCTGAGGACCTACGGCGACCGGGACAGCCTCTGGATGCCGTCCGTGCTCCGTCTCCTGCACGACCCGGACGCGGCGGTCAGGACCGACGCCGTGAACCTCCTCGGCGAGCTCAAGAAGAAATCGGCGCTTCCGGCGGTCGTCGGGCTCCTTGACGACGGCTCGGACGAGGTGGTGCTCGCCGTCCTCCGTGCGGCGCAGGCGCTCGGCGACAGCGCCGATGCCCGGGCGCTTCTTGAGAAGGCCCCGGGTGTGGGCGATCAGGAGCTGAGGACGGACATCCTGAAGGCGGCCCTCGCGATGGGGAACCCCGGGGCGGTTCCCGGGCTGATCGCAATCGCCTCCGGCGGCGGAGTGTTCGCCGACGACGCGCTCGATGCGCTGAAGGCGCATCTGGTGATTCCTCCCGGATTCGACCGGCCGGGGAAGCTCGCTCCATGGTGGAACAAAAACAGGAACAGGGTTCACCGGGAGAAAACGACAGGCATGTTCTCCCTGGCCGAGCATTGATTCTGTAGGCGGATATCCCTTCCTTTCAGTGCTCCGGGGGAGACGCGTTTCCCCCGGGCACTCCAAAGCCGAATTCCTTGGCATACGCACCCTATGGACTTTCACCTTCTGCACCCGCGCGACCAGATCGTGCGGATCATGGACCGCATCTATGCAAACCGGCTGACGACGCTCTCGGGCGGGAACCTCTCCGTCAGGGACGCGAACGGCGACGTCTGGATCACGCCTGCGGGGATCGACAAGGGGAACCTCTCGGCCGACGATATCATGTGCATCCGCGCAGACGGGATGACCTCGGGTCCGCATACCCCGTCGTCGGAGTTCCCGTTCCACCGGTGGATCTACGAGAAGCGCCCGGACATCTTTGCGATCGTGCACGCGCACCCCTCAGCGCTCGTCTCGTTCAGCATCGTCAGGATCGTCCCCGACACCTCGGTGATCCCGCAGGCCAGGAGCGTCTGCGGCCGGGTGGGATACGCACCCTACGCGCTCCCCGGGAGCGAGCAGCTCGGCAGGAATATCGCCGGCACGTTCGCATCGGGCTGCAACGTCGTTCTCCTTGAGAACCACGGCGCCGTCACGGGGGGGAGCGACCTGCTCAATGCCTACCACAGGATCGAGACGCTGGAATTCTGCGCGCGGACGATCATCCTGGCAAGGAGGCTCGGGGGAATCCATACGCTCTCCGGGGAGCAGATTGCCTCGTTCGACCGCCGCGACGAGGGGCTCCCGGAGTTCGAATTGCTCCGGCACGAAAGCCGCGAGCGCGAGCTGCGCGGAAAGATCGTCGAGGTCGTCCACCGTGCATGCGACCGCTTCCTGATGATAAGCACCGAAGGGGTCGTCTCCGCGCGTGTGGGGGGGGACGAATTTCTCATCACCCCGACGGGGGTCGACAGGCGGAGCCTCGGGAGGGAGGATATCGTCCTTGTGCGGGGGGGGAAGCGGGAGAGAGGGAAGCGCCCGAGCCGGTCTGTCCGCCTTCATGAGGCGATCTACAGGATGCACCCCGGTGTGGGGAGCGTCATCACCGCGCAGTCCCCCGGTGTCGCCGCGTACGCGGTCACATCGAAGAGGTTCGAGACCCGGACGATACCGGAATCCTACATCCTCCTGCGGGACATTCCCGTCATACCCTTCGGTTCGCAGTACACGGAGCCGGAGGAGATCGCCCGGAACGTCTCGGAGACCGTCCCCGTGCTCCTGATAGAGAACGACTGCCTGCTCACCAGCGGGGGGACGATTCTCGAGGCCTTCGACCGCCTTGAGGTGGCCGAGAGCAGCGCCCGGTCGTTGATCGATTCGCTGCCGCTCGGCGACGTCGTGCCGATCGGCGAAAAGGAGATCCGGGATATCCGCGAGAAATACCTATGACATCACGGTTCATCGGTTTCGACCTCGGGGCCGAAAGCGGCCGTTGCGTCGTCGGGACGCTCACGGACGGCCGCCTCACGCTTGATGAGGTCCACAGGTTCACGACGCACACGGTCAGGTTTCGCGGGGGCTTTCACTGGGACATACTGGCGATCGGGGAGGAGATCGTCAGGGGACTCGCGTGCGCCCGGGAGGCTCACGGGCCCTCGTTCGACGGGATCGGCGTAGATACATGGGGGGTGGATTACTGTCTCGTCGACGGCGAGGGGCGCCTCCTCGGCTACCCGTACCATTACAGGGACGACCGGACGGACGCGATCATGCCCGAGGCGTTTGCCGTTGTCCCGAAGCAGGAGCTGTACAAGAAAACAGGCATACAGTTCATGCAGTTCAACACCGTCTTCCAGCTCTTCGCCGAAACAAAGAGAAGGAACAATTTTCTGGACACAGCGGGGGCGATGCTGCTCGTCCCGGATTTCTTCAACTTCATGCTCTCCGGCGTCCTGAAATCGGAGTACACGATCGCCTCCACGACCGGGCTGATCGACCCCGAACGGAGGGCCTGGTCGGAAGAGCTGATCGAAAGGTTCGGGTTCGGGATGAACATATTCCCCCCGATCGTCGAGCCGGGAACGGTGCTGGGGCCGCTCCTCCCTGATATTGCCGCCAGGACCGGATTGAACCCCGGGATCCCGGTGATCGCCACAGCCTGCCACGACACCGCCTCCGCGGTTGTCTCGGTCCCCGCCACCGGCGGGTCCTGGGCCTTCCTCAGCTCCGGGACCTGGTCCCTGATGGGTGTGGAGCTCCGGAAGCCGGTCCGGACGGCGGCCTCGCTCGTGTACAACTTTACGAACGAAGGGGGGGTCGATGGGACGATCCGGTTCCTGAAAAACATCGCCGGGCTCTGGCCCGTGCAGGAATGCAGGAGGAGCTGGATGGAGGAGAAGAAGGAATTCAGTTACGCCGAGTTGAGCCGACTCGCGCGCGAGGAAGGGTTCGCCCGGGCGTGGGTGGATCTGGCCGATCCCCGGTTCCTGAAAGCGGGATCGATGCCGGAGAAGATACGCGCCTTTGTGCGGGAGACCGGGAGGGAGCCTGAGGGAACGCCGGGATGGACCGTCAGGGTTGCGCTGGAGAGCCTCGCCTTCAGCTACAGGAAGACGATACGGGAGATCGAAGAGGTCACGGGTCTTGCCATCGACCGTCTCCACGCGGTGGGCGGAGGAATACAGAACGAGCTCCTCGCGCAGTTTGCGGCCGATGCGACGGGGCTCACCGTCCATGCCGGCCCGGTTGAAGGGACAATCGTCGGGAATATCGGCGTCCAGTCCGTCGCGCGGGGAATCGTCTCCGGCTATCCCGCCTGGAGGAGTATTGTCGCGGGATCGTTCGCCTTGAAGTCGTACGCGCCCCGCGATACGGCATATTTCGATGAGAACGAGGCCGCGTACGCCCGGGTCACGGCCCGGGCCCCGGCCCCCTGATATTGCAATTGTAGGCTCAAGGCAGTACATTTTTTGTAACCACGTTCATTGCACGACATTTCTTCTCCCCGCATACCGTGACGGGGACCCCGGGGAGATGGCGCGCCCGAGGCCCTTCGCCATGCGCTCCCCCGGGACAGGGCCGCTGAGGGCTCCAGAGGCTGCCGGCCCGTTGCACCGCACACCGTCCCAGGAAGGAGTATGATCCATGCGCTCGAGAATCCTGATGCTCTCCGGATGCACCCTGCTGCTGGCGTCGATCGCCCTCTCGCAGGAGGCTCCCCTCTGGCTCCGCTACCCCGCGATCTCCCCCGACGGCTCGACAATTCTCTTCTGCTACAAGGGGGACATCTACGCCGTTCCTTCCACGGGAGGGAACGCCACCCCCCTGACGCTCAGCGAATCGTATGAGTTCGCCCCCGTCTGGAGCCATGACGGCAAATCGATCGCGTTTGCTTCAGACAGGTACGGGAATTTCGACGTGTTCGTCATGCCCGCCTCGGGCGGGGAGGGGAATCGCCTGACGTTCCACTCCGCGCGGGAGGTCCCGAGCACGTTCACCGCCGACGACAGGGCCGTCCTCTTCTCCTCCTACAGGCAGGAGATCGCCACCACGGCCCAGTTCCCCGTCTACCTCATGACGCAGCTCTACAGCGTCCCCGTAACGGGGGGGCGCGTTTCGATGGTCCTTCCGGTCCCCGCGCTCGACGCCACGCTCAATGCCGCCGGCGACAAGATCATCTATCACGACAACAAGGGATACGAAAGCGAATGGCGGAAGCACCACACCTCCTCGGTGACGCGCGACGTGTGGGTCTACGACATGAAGACGAAGAAATACACTCAGCTGACGGATTTCAAGGGGGAGGACCGGAATCCGGTGTTCGACGCTGACGGCGACCACTTCTACTACCTGAGCGAGCAGACCGGGTCGTTCAACGTCCACGAAAGCTCACTGTCGGCTCCCGCGACGAGCACGCCCCTGACGCATTTTACGAAACACCCCGTCAGGTTCCTCACCCGCTCCGCCTCCGGCGTGCTCTGCTTCTCGTTCGACGGCGAGATCTACACGATGCCTCCCGGCGCGGAACCCTCCAGGGTCCGCGTGCGGATCGCGGAGGACGGGCGCAATACGATCGACAGGATCGTCCCTGTGAACGACGGCTTCACCGAGGCGAAGCTCTCCCCGAACGGGAAGGAGTTCGCCTACATCTTCCGCGGTGAGGTATTTGTCACGAGCATGGAGGGGGGGATCACCAAGCGCGTCACGAACACCTCCACGCAGGAGCGGAGCGTGAGTTTCAGCCCCGACGGCCGTTCGCTTGTGTACGCCGCCGAGCGCGACAACAACTGGAACGTCTACCGTACGACGATCGTCCGGAAGGAAGAACCCTACTTCTTTGCCTCGACGGTGCTGAACGAGGAGCCCGTCATCGCGACGGAGGCGGAGGAGTACCAGCCGGAGTTCTCGCCCGACGGGAAAGAGGTGGCTTATCTCGAGAACCGCGTAACGCTCAAAGTGATCAACCTCGCGACGAAGGCAACCCGGACGATACTTCCGGCCGATAAGAACTACTCCTACGCCGACGGCGACCAGTATTACCAGTGGTCGCCCGACAGCAAGTGGTTTCTCGTCCAGTTCGGTCTCCCCGACCGGATCCAGGTCCCCCAGGTCGGCCTGGTCTCCGCGGACGGAAAGGGGGAGATCCACAACCTTACCGAGAGCGGGTACGACAGCAACATGCCGAAGTGGGTCATGGACGGCAAGATGATGATCTGGGGCTCCGACAGGCGGGGGGCGCGGCAGCAGGGGGGAGAGCTCATCACGGCGGACGTCTACGGGATGTTCTTCACACGGGCGGCGTACGACAGGTTCCGCCTGACGAAGGAGGAGTTCGCCCTCGTCAAGGAACAGGAGGAGAAGCAGGCGAAGGAGAAGAAGGAGGCCGAGGAGAAGTCGAAATCCGGGAGCAAGGAGAAGGCAGGGAAGGACAGCGCAAAGAAAGAGGTCGTCGTCGACTGGCAGGGGCTCAACGAGCGGAAAAGCAGGCTCACGGTTCACACCTCCGAGGCGAACGACTGGATTCTCTCGAAGGACGGGGAGAAGCTCTTCTACCTGACGGTGTTCGACAAGGGGAACGATCTCTGGGTGACGGAGCTCCGGACGAAGGAGACGAAGCTCTTCGCGAAGCTGGGTGCCCGGCGGGCGAGCATGGAGCTCTCGGGTGACGGCAAGTTCATATTCCTCCTGCTTGACGGGAAGCCCGCGAAAGTCGACGCCGAGAGCGGCAAGGAGGAGCCGGTCAAGACCGGGGGGGAGATGGTCCTTGACCAGGCGGGGGAGAGGAGTTACATCTTCGACCATGCCTGGCGGCAGTTCAAGGAGAAATTCTACGTCGCCGATCTGCAGGGGGTCGACTGGAACTTCTATTTCACCGCGTACAGGAAGTTCCTCCCGTATATCAACAACAACTACGACTTCGCCGAAATGCTGAGCGAGATGCTCGGCGAGGTGAACGCATCTCACACGGGGTGCCGGTACAACAGCTTTCGCGCCAACACCGACCTGACCGCCGAGCTGGGACTCCTGTATGATTTCAGCTACGGGGGGGACGGCGTGAAGGTCGCCGAAGTGGTGGAGGGAGGCCCCCTCGACCTGGCCTCGTCGAAGATACGCGCCGGAGACGTAATCGAGAAGATCGACGGCATCCCCGTCGGCCCTTCGATGGATTTCTACAAGCTGCTGAACCGGAAGGCGGGGAAGCTGACGCTCCTGTCGGTGTACAGCCCCGGGGAAGACTCCCGGTGGGAGGAAGCCGTCAAGCCGATCTCCGGGGGAGAGGAAAATGAGCTCCTCTACAGGCGCTGGGTCAGAAACCGCCGCAGCGAGGTCGCGAAGCTTTCCGGGGGGAAGATCGGCTACATCCATGTCCGTGCAATGAACGACGAGAGCATGCGGACGGTGTTCGAGGAGGCGCTCGGGCGGGACCTGGAAAAGAAGGCGATCATCATCGACACGCGGTTCAACGGCGGCGGGAACATCCATGAGCAGCTCTCCGATTTCCTGAGCGGGAAGAAGTACATCGACATCGTCCCCCACGGGCAGTATATCGGATCGGAGCCGTACGACAAGTGGGTGAAGCCCTCCATCGTCCTTATAGGCGAAAGCAATTACTCGGACGCCCATCTGTTCCCCATCGCCTACAAGCTGAAGGGCGCGGGGAAGACGCTCGGGATGCCTGTCCCCGGCACGGGGACGTTCGTCTGGTGGGAGACCCAGATCGATCCCACGCTCGTCTTCGGCATACCGATGGGCGGATGGCGCACGCCCGACGGCAATTTCGCCGAAAACCACCAGATGGAGCCGGATATCAGGGTCCGCAACGAACCTGACGTCATCTCGGCAGGCCGGGATGAGCAGATCGAGGCGGCGGTGAAAGAGCTTTTGAAATAGCAGAGGACTCAAACCCAGCCCATAAACACTCCTGGAGGATGCATGAAAACGCTTGCCGCACTTGTCGTCTTCATGTGTGCATTGACGTTTCTGGGTTCCCCCGCGCGGGGACAGATTACAATCACAACCGCAGACGTCGATTCGACGCTTGCGGTGGGCCACTCGCTCGTCAACAACATCGACAAGACGACGTTGACGCTCAACGTGGGAGGGCACGGTTCGACGACCTGGGATTTCAGCGCCCTCCATACGGACTCGACGATGACGCTCACCAGCGTGGCGGTCTCAGGCACCCCGTATGCATCAAGCTTCCCGGGGGCGACGCACGCGTTCCAGAGCAGTTTCATTTACGTCCTGAGCGGCAATTCCCACCCCGCAACGGCGTATGTCTATTTCCAGCGGGCGACCAACCTTCTGAACATGGGGGAGGTCGGCGCATTCTCGGACGCCCCCATTACGCTCGTCTCGAACAACGTCCCGTTTGCGATATTCTACGGGCTCCCCTCCACGTACGGGAGTTCCTGGACCACCGCGTACCTGGACACGTCGGAGGTGTTTGTCGGAACGTTCCTGTTCCAGAGTTCAGGCGCGCGTCACAATTCGGGATTTGTTGTCGACGCGTACGGGCCGATGAAGCTTCCCGACCTGACCGTGCACGATGCCCTGCGGATCAAGAAATCCGATACGACGACGGGGGGGGTGACTGTCAGCTATCTCTTCCTCGCGCGGGACGGGGCGTCGGTCCAGGCAACCGCCCTCAATCCCACGCAGGCCGACACGGGGGCAGTGCCGATCCAGCCGGTTTCCGCATCCTGGAATTCCCAGGTGTATGCCCTGCCGATACAGCTCTCGTCGTTCACTGCCGGACCGAGCGGTACCGGAGCCGGCGTTCTCCTGCGCTGGAAGACGCTCAGCGAGGTGAACAATTACGGTTTCGATGTGGAGCGCGCCGCGGGGAGCGCCGGGGACTTTGCCTCGCTCCCCGGGGCGTTTATTCCCGGGCACGGAACGACAACGGTTCCCTGCGACTATGCGTACACGGACGTCAGCGCGGTGCCCGGCACCTGGTACTACCGGCTCCGGCAGATGGACCTGGACGGCTCGTTCCACTACACCGATCCGGCCAGGATCGACGTGAAGATGGCCCGGACGCCCGGGGACGTCCCGGCTCTCTTCTCGCTCGGTCAGAATTTTCCGAATCCCTTCAACCCGGAAACCACGATCCGGTACGGGCTCCCGGAGGACTCGCCCGTCGAACTGGCGGTCTACAACCTGCTCGGCGAGCGGGTCGCGCTCCTTGTCGACGGCGTGCAGGATGCAGGATTCCATGATGTCCGGTTCGACGCCTCCAGGCTTGCAAGCGGCGTCTATTTCTACCGTCTCCAGGCCCGGGGGTTCGTCCAGACAAGGAAGCTCTCACTTTTGAAGTAATTCCTATGGCGCGCGAGGAACGCTTGCGGACGGACCGGCCCGGTCTCCGTGTCTGCGTCTACTGTGCTTCAAGCAGGAGCTGTGACCCTGAATATCACCGGGCGGCATACCGGCTGGGCGGGCTTATGGCGCGCCAATCCTGGTCGGTCGTCTACGGCGGGGGTGGGTACGGGTCGATGGGGGCGCTTGCCGACGGGGCGCTCGCGGCCGGGGGGAAGATCACCGGCGTGATCCCGAATTTCATGAAGGAGCTGGAGTGGGCGCACGGCGGCCTCTCGGAGCTCCGCGTCGTCGAAGACATGCGGACACGTAAACACATCATGCTCTCCGACAGCGACGCTGTCGTGGCGCTCCCGGGAGGGAGCGGGACACTGGAGGAGCTCTTCGAAGCGATAACGCTCAAGCGTCTGGGAATCTACCTGAGTCCGATTATCATCGTGAACATGAAGGGATTCTACGACCCTCTGCTCTCGCTCCTTGAAAAGTGTATTCGCGAGAAGTTCATGGACCGCCAGCATGAAGCGATGTGGACTGTCGTCGCGGGGGTGGACGAGGTGATCGCCGCCGTGCTCGGCACGCCCGCGTGGCCGAAAGAGGCGCGCAGTTTTGCGGTCGTCTGAAAAGGAAGATCCACCGGCTGTTTGATGCGGAAGGAACTGCGGTAAGACTGTTCAAGCCGAATCAGGGCCGGCCGGATCCCCCCCCGGCCGGGATCAAAACCCTCTAGTGTGCGTGCGCCTGCCGTCGTCCTGACTCGCGGGGAACAAGCGTGTGGATGCGGGAATCGCCCGTCTCCCCCTCCGGGAACACCGGCCCCGGCTGCTCGACGTATTCCTTCAGTCCGACTTTCACGAAGGGAGTTTCCTGCGGCCGCGGCGCGGAGCAGTGGATGCAAAACGACTGTATTGTCGACATGAATCCGCACTGCGTGCAGATCCAGACCTCGATCACGGGATACAGTCTCTCCTTTGGATGTCCTCGTTCGTCTTCCTCCTCTTTGCAGTGGCGGGCGAGCTCCTCCTGGAGTTTGTGCTGCTCGACGAGGAACAGGACGTAGGCGACGAAGAGGATGCCCGTGAGCGAGAGAAATCCAATGCCGATGGCGGGTGTCATGACGACCTCTGGATCGATTGAACGTGAGCCCCCCCCGGGGCGGGTGTGCAGGAATCAGTTTCGCGACGATGCTACTGCATCGGCCAGAGCCAGCCAAAGACGCCGCCCGTGAAGAGCCCGAAGAGAAGTCCGTCGAACGTGTTCTTCAGGCTCGTGGACACGGCCCTCCTGTACCAGATCGTGTCCGACCATCCCGCGACCGCGTAACAGAAGAACGCCGTCGCGCCGGCGAACCGGAAGACCGAAAGGTACGGGGCGCCCGGAGGTACTGCGCGGCTTGCGATGTATGCCGCGCATATGCTGACGACGAGGCAGTAGACGAACCACTGCGCGAGGAAGGGTCCCATCGAGGGATTCCGCCCTCCCCAGACCGTCAGGAGCGCACCCGGGCCCTTCCTGACTTTCTCGTCGAATTCCGGGCTCCGCATTTCCTGCCGGGTCTTCGGACGCGGAAACACGTACTCGCCCTCAGGGATGTTCAGCTTGCGCAGCGCTTCGACGAACGCGTCTTCGTCGGGGAGACTCCGCAGATCGTTGGCGTGGTATCCGAACAGCATGTGGACAAGGAAGGAGAGTATGAACACCACCACCGCGGACAGGAGCACAGGAAGCCACAGTGAGAGCATGGAGATCATGAGAACCTCCTCATGGATGGGGAACAGGAAAACGAGATGTGTTCCGGTTCAACGAAG
>DATJPH010000627.1:0-5440 GCA_035506475.1 Bacteroidota bacterium
GAGGAAAAGATGGCGGTGATCATCCAGCGGATGGTGGGCGCCCGGCACCACGACAGGTTCTATCCCGCCTTCGCGGGAGTCGCCAA
The DNA here is from genome assembly GCA_035506475.1 of Bacteroidota bacterium. Taxonomy (GTDB): domain Bacteria; phylum Bacteroidota; class Ignavibacteria; order UBA10030; family UBA6906; genus Fen-1273. The sequence continues at coordinate 87 of DATJPH010000627.1, forward strand.
GTCGTACAATTTCTATCCCGTCCCCCCGCAAAAGTCGACCGACGGGATCGTGCAGGTGGCGCTCGGCCTCGGCAAGACCGTCGTCGACGGCGGAAACGCCGTCAGGTTCTCCCCGAAGTATCCGCGCCACCTTCTTCAGTTCTTCTCGACGCTCGAGACGATACGGAACGCCCAGCAGGATTTCCTCGCCCTGAATCTCGCCCGGGGACGGAACGGGGATGCGGCGCAGTCGCCCGAGGCGTTCGTCGAGCAGTACGACCTGAGCAAGGCCGAAGAGGACCAGACGCTCTACTACGTCGGTTCGACGTACTCGCCCGAAAACGAATCCGTGTACGACGGGGTCTCCCGCGAGGGGAAAAGGGTCGTGACATTCGCCCCCATTCTCAAGCACGGGATATTTCCCCTCGCCGAGATCCTTGAGCTCATACTCGACATGGGCACGTGGGGGATGGGGACGCAGGTGGAGATCGAATTCGCGGTGAATATGACCGTCCCACCCGGGGAGCCGAAGGAATTCGCCCTCCTGCAGATCCGGCCGCTCGTCCTGAGCCTTGAAATGGAGGAGCTCGAGATCGATTCGGTGGGACAGGAGGACCTCATCTGCCAGAGCCAGCAGGTCCTGGGGAACGGCGTCATCAGGGATATTCACGACATCGTCGTCGTCGATATCCAGCAGTTCGAGAGGTCCCGGGCGAAGGACGTGGGGGCCGAGGTGAGCCTGTTCAACGCTGACCTTGTCGCCCGCAAGCGGCCGTACGTCCTCATCGGGGTGGGGCGCTGGGGCAGCCTCGACCCGTGGCTGGGCATCCCCGTCACCTGGGACCAGATCGCCGGGGCTTCCGTCATCGTCGAGTCCGGGTTCAAGGATTTCAACGTGACGCCGTCGCAGGGCTCTCATTTCTTTCAGAATATCACGTCGTTCCGGGTAGGGTATTTCACCGTCAATTCCTTCAGCCACCTCGGTTATATCGACTGGGACTGGCTGAGGCAGCAGCCGGCGGCGGAGGAGTTGCGCTTCACGCGGCACCTGCAGTTCGACGAACCGATCGTGGCGAAGATCAACGGGAGGAAGAATATCGGCATCATACTGAAACCGGGCCGCTAGGCATGGGTTAAAACGTAATCTCGTCGATTACGTCTGTCGTACAGCACACACAGAATCACTTCAACAAGGAGGTAGTTATGTCGCAGTATGCCAATGACCTCATAGCAGAAGTGAAGGCGAAAAACCCCGCGGAACCTGAGTTTCATCAGGCTGTGCAAGAGGTCGCAGAATCACTTTCCCTTGTCCTCGAACGCCATCCTGAATACAGGACGGCGAGAATTCTCGAACGCATTATCGAACCGGAACGGGTCATCATGTTCCGCGTGCCGTGGGTGGACGACCAGGGGGACGTCCAGATCAACCGCGGCTACCGCATCGAAATGAACAGCGCCATCGGACCCTACAAGGGCGGGCTCCGCTTCCATCCGTCGGTGACTCTCGGCATACTCAAATTCCTCGCCTTCGAACAGGTGTTCAAGAACAGCCTGACGACGCTCCCCATGGGGGGCGGCAAGGGGGGCTCGGACTTTGACCCGAAGGGAAAGAGCGACCTGAAGATCATGCGGTTCTGCCAGGCGTTCATGAGCGAGCTCCAGAGACACATCGGGCCCGACACGGACGTCCCGGCCGGCGATATCGGCGTGGGCGGGCGCGAGATCGGGTACCTCTTCGGGCAGTACAAGAAGCTCCGGAACGAGTTCACGGGCGTGCTCACCGGGAAAGGTCTCAACTGGGGTGGCTCGCTCATACGGCCGGAAGCCACCGGGTACGGGGCGGTCTATTTTGCCGCCGAGATGCTCTCGACGCGGGGAAAGACGCTCGAGGGGAAACTCTGCCTCGTTTCCGGGAGCGGGAACGTCGCGCAGTACACGATCGAAAAGATACTCCAGCTCGGCGGCAAGGCCCTGACCGTGTCGGACTCCGACGGCTACATCTACGACGAGGCCGGGATCACCGCGGAAAAGCTCGCCTACATCATGGAGCTGAAGAACGTCCGCAGGGAACGGATCAAAGAGTACACGACGAAGTTCAAAACCGGCGTCTACACGCCGGTCAACCCGAAGCTCGACTACAATCCCCTCTGGAGCCACAAGGCGGACTGCGCGTTCCCGAGCGCGACCCAGAACGAGATCAACGGCAAGGACGCCCAGAATCTCGTCAGGAACGGCGCGTACCTGGTGGCGGAAGGGGCGAACATGCCCACGACGCTCGACGGCGTCAGGGTGTTCCTCGACGCGAAGATCCTCTACGGTCCCGGCAAGGCGGCAAACGCCGGCGGCGTGGCGGTCTCCGGGCTGGAGATGGCGCAGAACAGCATGCGCCTCCCCTGGACGCGCGAAGAGGTCGATGCCAGGCTCCGGATGATCATGAAGAGCATCCACTCCACGTGCGTGCAGATGGCGGACCGGTTCGGAACGCCGGGCAACTACGTCAACGGGGCGAACATCGGCGGGTTCCTGAAGGTCGCCGATGCGATGATGGACCAGGGCGTCGTGTAGAGCGGACGCCGGATGCGATGTGAGTAACGGCTGCAGGGACCGCTCGACTCGGGGCGGCCCCTGCAGCACTGCGTACCACCCCCCCCGGGAACCAGCGCGCCGTGGACCAGCATATCGACAGCATTACAAAGACGCTCGACACGCTTCTCGTCGAGCACGGGTACGGAAACCGGTTCCAGGGGTTCCAGAACCTCATGAGACTCCGGATCCGCGACGTGCTCCTGGTCTCCAGCCTCTACGACCTGTACCTGTTCGAGGAGGACGGGAGGCTCTACGAGCTTATCCGGAACGAATACCAGGGATTCAACCTGAGCCATTCTCCCGAGCTGACGCGCGTCTCGAGCGGGAAGGAGGCGATCGCGCTGGCACGGGAGGAGCGGCGGTTCGACCTCGTCATCACCACGCTCCACATCGACGACATGCCCGCGGTCCAGTTCGCGCGCATGGTCAGAGAATCGGGGCTGAATATTCCGGTCGTCCTCCTGGCCCACGACAACAGGGAGCTCAAGTACCTCCTCCTCAAGGGGGACACGTCGGTCTTTGATAAGGTGTTCATCTGGCAGGGGGATTTCCGGATCATCATCGCGATCATCAAGTCCCTCGAAGACCGGATCAACGTCGACCACGACACCCGCATGGTCGGGGTGCAGACGGTCCTCGTCATCGAGGACAGCGTCAGGTTCTACTCCTCCATTCTCCCGATCATCTACACGGAGATCCTCAAGCAGTCGCAGCGCCTGATCTCCGAAGGAATCAACCTCACGCACAAATTCCTCCGGATGAGGGCGCGGCCCAAGATCCTCCTCTGTTCGACCTACGAGGAAGCCTGGACCTATTTCCAGGAGTACCGCGAGTTCACGCTCGGCATAATCTCGGACGTCGATTTTCCCCGCGGAGGGACGCAGGATCCGCGCGCGGGGATCGACTTCGCTCAGGCAGTCAAGAACGAACAGGCGGACATCCCCCTGCTTCTCATGTCGAACGTGCACGCCAACGAGCAGGACGCGCACGACGCCGGGGCGTCCTTCGTGCTGAAGGACTCGCCGATGATGCTGAACGATCTCCGGCAGTTCATGGCCCACTCGTTCAGCTTCGGGGATTTCGTCTTCCGCACGCGGGAAGGGGTCGAGGTGGGACGCGCGACGGACCTCCGCAGCCTCGAGGAGCAGCTCGCGCTGGTCCCCGAGGAGAGCATCCTCTACCACGCCGAGCGCAACCACTTCTCCAACTGGCTCAAGGCGAGGACGGAATTCTGGCTCGCGCACCAGCTGCGCCCGCGCAAGGTGTCGGATTACGCCTCGGTCGAGGCTCTCCGGAACGATCTCATCCAATCGCTCCACAACTACAGGAACATCCGCCAGCGGGGGATCATCGCAGATTTTACAAAGGAGACATTCGACCCGGACTCGAGCTTTGCCCGCATCGGCGGGGGGTCCCTCGGCGGCAAGGCCCGCGGCCTGGGGTTCGTCAGCACCCTGCTTAACGACTACAATGTCCGGAACCGCTTCGACGGCGTCATCATCTACGTCCCTGCCGCGGTCGTCCTGGGGACCGACGTGTTCGACCAGTTTGTCGATGAAAACGGGCTGAGGAAATTCGCGCTGACCTGCGGGGACGACACGGAGATCACGCGGCGGTTTGTCGAAGCACCCCGGTTCCCCGAGGAGATGCTCGGGGAGCTCGCGGCGTTTCTCGACCTGATGCGCGCGCCGCTGGCGGTCCGTTCGTCCAGCCTCCTGGAGGATTCCCAGTACCATCCGTTCGCGGGGGTCTACGAGACGTACATGCTCCCGAACAACCACCCCAACCCCCTCGTCCGCCTGAACGATCTCCTGAACGCCGTCAAAAAGGTCTATGCCTCCACCTTCTACCAGAGCGCGAAGGACTACATCAGGGTGACGTCGTACCGCCTGGAAGAGGAAAAAATGGCGGTGATCATACAGAAGATGGTCGGCCTCTCGCACGAGCAGCGCTTCTACCCCGACTTTTCGGGAGTCGCGCGCTCGCACAACTTCTATCCGCACCCTCCCCAGAAATCATCGGACGGGATCGTCTCCCTCGCCCTGGGACTGGGAAAAACCGTCGTCGACGGCGGGAACGCCATCCGCTTCTCGCCGAAATACCCGACGGACCTCATCCAGTTCTACTCGGTCAAAGAGACGCTCGACAACACGCAGCGTTCCTTTTTCGCGCTCGACCTCGACGCCAGCTCAGAATTCGACGCCGGGGCGCGGGACGTCCTCACGAAACAGTACGGGCTCGACGTCGCCGAACGGGACGGGACGCTGCAGTTCGCCGGAGGCACCTATTCCGCCGAAAACGACGCGGTCTACGACGGGCTCTCCCGGCAGGGGATCAGGGTGGTGACGTTCGGCCCCATACTGCGGAACAAGTCGTTCCCCCTTCCCCAGATCCTGGAGCTTCTCCTCGACATGGGCCCCTGGGGCATGGGGACCCCCGTGGAGATCGAGTTCGCGGGGAACCTGGGGGGCCGGCCCGGGAAGGCGATGGAATTCGGGATGCTCCAGATGCGCCCCCTCGTCGTCTACCGGGAGCAGGACCAGCTCAACGTCGAGGACTTTGACAGGGAGAAGCTCCTCTGCCAGAGCGACCAGGTCCTCGGCAACGGGGCCATCGAGGATATCCGCGACGCGGTCGTCGTCGACTATCACCTCTTTGACCGCGCCAGGAGCCTCGAGACGGCGCGCGAGGTGAGCGCCCTCAACGCGAAGCTCGTGAGCGAAAACCGCCCCTACCTGCTCGTCGGTGTCGGCCGCTGGGGTTCGCTGGACCCCTGGCTGGGAATCCCC
>DATJPH010000628.1:0-3134 GCA_035506475.1 Bacteroidota bacterium
ATGTTCTGAAGAGAGGGGAACGTCACCGGGCTCTTCCGGCGGGGCTACATCCGGCCGCCGTGGAACTCGCCCCCCGGCCTCATTGTTCAATATGCACCATGTTCAGCGCGCCTTATCGCGGAGCCTTCGCAGGCTGTTTTGAGTGTCTCTGTTGCCTCTCCTTCCCGGAGGGCAGCTGGCGTCCGCCTGAAAATTAGTCCACGTTCATAGCGGTTCCACCAGTCCAGGCCCTTCCACTCGCGAAGGGCTTTTTCGTTTACACATCAGGAGACATACAGATGAGAGCAGACAATATCCTCCAGACGATCGGCAGGACGCCCACGGTGAGAATCAACCGCCTCTACCCTTCCGGGTCGGAAGTGTGGGTGAAGCTCGAGCGGGCCAATCCCGGGGGGAGCATCAAGGACCGCATCGCGCTTTCAATGGTCGAGGACGCCGAGAAGCGGGGGGTGCTGAAACCCGGCAGCGTCATCATCGAACCCACGTCCGGCAACACGGGGATAGGGCTTGCGATGGTTGCGGCGGTCAAAGGGTACCGGCTGATACTGGTCATGCCGGAGTCGATGTCCGTCGAGCGCCGGAGGCTGATGTCCGCGTACGGCGCGGAGTTCGATCTCACGCCGCGGGAGAAGGGGATGAAGGGAGCGATTGCCAGGGCCGAGGAGCTGGCAAAAGCGACGCCGCGTTCCTGGATCCCCCAGCAGTTCGAAAACCCGGCGAACACCGAAATCCACAGGACTACGACGGCGCGGGAAATCCTCGAGGACTTTCCGGAGGGGTTCGACGCGCTGATCACAGGCGTCGGAACGGGGGGACACATCACGGGTGTGACGGAGATTCTTAAGAAGAAGTTCCCGCATCTCAAGGCGTTTGCCGTCGAGCCGGCCCTCTCGCCCGTCCTGAGCGGAGGGAGTCCTTCCCCCCACCCGATACAGGGGATCGGAGCCGGGTTCATCCCGGCAATATTGAAGACGCAGTTGCTCGACGGGATTATCCAGGTGACGAAAGACGAGGCATTTTCATACACAACGAGGGCCGCAAAAGAGGAAGGGATATTTGTCGGGATCTCATCCGGTGCTTCGCTTGCCGCCGTGGCGAAGAAACTCCCCGAGCTTCCCCCGAAGAGCAGGGTACTCACGTTCAACTACGATACGGGCGAGCGGTACCTGTCGACCGAAGGGCTCTTCGCCTGATCAGATGACGAAGTCGACCCCCCCGTTTGTCTCATCCGGCGTGCGGACGTTGACCTTGATCTCCTGGTAGACGTAGGAGAACGGGGGGACGCTCCGCGTGATCCATGAGTTCCCCCCGACGACGCTGTCATGGCCGATCACGGTGGAGCCCCCCAGTATGACGGCCTGGGCGTATATGATGACGTTATCCTCGATCGTCGGGTGGCGCTTGGTGTTCGCGAGCGATTTCTCGACGCTGAGGGCGCCGAGCGTTACCCCCTGGTAGAGCTTGACGTTGCTCCCGATCGTCGTCGTCTCCCCGATGACGATGCCGGTCCCGTGATCGATGAAGAGCGGCGTGCCGAGAGTCGCCCCGGGATGTATATCAACGCCCGTGAGCTGGTGGGCGTACTCGGTCAGCAGCCGGGGGAATATCGGGACACGGAGCAGATAAAACTCATGGGCGATCCGGTATATCGCGATCGCCAGAAACCCCGGGTAGGCAAGCACCACTTCCTCCACATTCTCCGAAGCGGGGTCCCCCCTGTTGATCGCCTCCGCATCCAGCCAGAGCCTGTCGTAGAGCTCCGGGAGCCTGCCGAAGAACTCCCGGGTGACCTCGCGCGGCTCCATCGTTTCGGCGTGGGGGATCGCCTTGAGCAGTCTCTCGACCCGGATGCGGAGGGCGGCGAGCCTTGCGTGAACCGCCGCGGGGCCGGTATGCCTTCCCCGCGAGAAATGCGGGAAGAGGAGCTCGAGCAGCTCTTCGGCGAAGCGGTGCGATTCCGCTTTCACAGGCAGGATGGGGCTGTGACGCGAACGCCGCTCTCCAAGTACGCGGGCAAGCTCCTTCATATCCGTCTGCTGCTTCTTCATGCGACGACTCCGGGTGTCATTGCGGGAAGTTCCTGAAATTCTCTCCGCTATTGTATGCATATTTGGCATGTCGGTCAAGAATGAGCCGGCGGGCCAACTGGTCCGGCGGGAACCCTCGCCGGCCGGCGCACGTTCCGAAGAATGCCACGGCCGCGCGAGCCCCGCGACGCCAGTCGGGGGAGGCGGCCCGGCGACGCAGTCCGGTGCGGGGGAGGTGACGTGAAGGTCCTCAACATTCTGCTCTCTGCATTCCGCGCGCTCCAGCGGAACAAAATGCGCTCATTCCTTACGATGCTCGGCATCATCATCGGCGTCTCTGCGGTGATCGCGATGCTCGCCATCGGCCAGGGGGCGGAGTATTCCGTCGAGGAGCAGATTTCGGCTCTCGGAACGAACGTCCTTGTCATATTCCCCGGGTCGCAGAACATCGGCGGCATCAGGGGCGGGGCCGGGACCAATACGACGCTCACCGAGGACGACGCCAACGCGATACTGAAGGAGTGCAGCGCCGTTTCGCTCGTGTCCCCCGGCACGCGCGCGTTCGGGCAGGTTATCGCCGGGAACATGAACTGGGCCTCGATGGTCGAAGGAACCGGAGCCGATTACCTCGAGATCCGGAAGTGGGGGATCGAATACGGCGGCTTCTACACGGACCAGGACATCAAGGCCGCTTCGAAGGTCTGCGTGCTGGGCCAGACCGTGGCCGCCGCCCTCTTCCCCGATTCGAGCCCCATCGACCAGACCATCCGCATCCGCAACGTCCCCTGCAGGGTGATCGGCGTCCTGACGCGGAAAGGGCAGAACGCACTGGGCCAGGACCAGGACGACGTGATCCTTGCCCCATGGACGACCGTCAAGCGACGGCTGACATGGTTTCCCTACCTGAGGCAGATACTCGTCTCGGCCACGAGCCAGTCGAACATACGCGTCGCGAAGGAGCAGATCACCGAGCTCCTGAGAATGAGGCACCGGATCGCGCCGTACGAACCGGACGATTTCACGATCCGCAACCAGGCCGACCTTGCCACGACGGCCACGGCCACGACGCAGATCCTCACCATCCTGCTGGCGAGCATTGCATCGGTC
>DATJPH010000629.1:0-2680 GCA_035506475.1 Bacteroidota bacterium
AGCTCGCCGGGGGGATCGCGCACGACTTCAACAACATTCTGAACGTCATCCTGGGCACGTTCACACTCCTGCGCGCGAAGGTGAAGGGGGATCCCGTCACAGACAAATACCTGAAGATGGGGGAAGCGGCGGTCCGCCGCGGGGTCGACGTGGGAAAACGCCTGGGGATGTTCGCGCAGGCCGACAGCTCGCAGCATATTCCGATCGCCGTTGCCGGCGTAATACGCGAGGTCGAGGGCTCCCTTCAAAACAGCATCGAAAAGACCATACGGGTCGAGACACTCAGCGGACAGGAGCTCCCCCTCGTACAGGCGAGCCAGCCTCAGCTCTTCCAGAGCCTGCTGACGCTCGGCCTGAATGCGCGCGACGCCATCGTGGGCGCCGGTCCCGCGGAGGGGCTCATCACGTTCGCGGCCGTCAGCGTCGACGGGCGGTCCGTACACGAGATCTTCCACGAGGCGACTGCGAGAAACTACGTCCGGATCGCCGTCACGGACAACGGCTCCGGGATGGACGAGCAGAAACGGAAGCGCATATTCGAGCCGTTCCTCAAGAGCGAGCAGACAGAAGGCGCCCGCGGTCTCGGGCTGGCGACCGTCTACAGCGTCGTCAGGAGCCACCACGGTTTCATCGACGTCTCCAGCGAGATCGGACGGGGAACGACGTTTTCGATCTACCTCCCCGCTATTCACGTCGAGGCCGAGACCCCCGGGGAACCCGTCGCCGGCACGGTGCCCGGAGGCACGGAGACGGTCCTCGTCGTCGAGGACGAGGAAGCACTCCGGCTTCTGCTGGAGGAGGTGCTCCGCGCCAATGGGTACACGGTGATCTCGGCCTCGGACGGGATAGAGGGGCTTGAAGCGTATGCGGAACGGGCGGACGAAATCCACGCGGTGATAGCGGACATGGGGCTCCCCAGGCAGTCCGGGTTTGAGATGTTCCTGAAGATCCGGGAGCTCAACCCCCGCGCGAGGGTGATCCTTGCAAGCGGATACCTGAGCCCGGAACTCAAATCGAAGCTTTTCGTCGCGGGCGCGAAAGAGTTCATCCCGAAGCCGTTTCAGACCAGCGACGTCCTGCGGAAGCTCCGCGAGGTGCTCGACCTCCCCGTCTGACGAGACCCTCCTCCCGCGCTGCGCCTCGTTCCCGCCCGGCAGGGCGGGAGAATCTACCTTGCCTTCGAGAGACAATTTTGTTAGATTGAAAGGCCGGGTGCATAATCCGGCGCCCCCCGAAGCGCTTCCGGGGGAACCTGTGGTGACGATTCACTGCCTGTGCTTTAGAGCTCCAATATGCACGCGATCACCGTTGACAACATCTCGTTCGGTTACGATCCGGCCTCGCCGGTCGTGCGGGATGTTTCTCTCACGGTGCACCCGGGCGAATTCCTCAGTCTCGTGGGCCCCAACGGCTCGGGGAAGACCACCCTTCTCCGTCTCCTCGACAGAATTTTCATTCCCCACCGCGGCACGATCCTGCTCGGCGGCCAGCCGCTGGCCCGGTATTCCCGGACCGCGATCGCACGGCGGATCGCATTCGTGCCCCAGGATAACAGCATCCAGTTTCCGTTCACGGTTGCGGAGATCGTGCTCATGGGGCGGTCGCCCCACAGCGGGGGTATGGCATTCGAGAACGCGCATGACCGCGACGTCGCCCGCGAGATGATGAACCTGACGGACATCGCGGCGTTCGCCGACCAGCCCGTGACGAACCTTTCGGGGGGCGAGCGGCAACGGGTGTTTATTGCGCGGGCGCTCGCGCAGCAGCCCGAGATCATCCTACTGGATGAGCCGAACGCTCATCTCGACATCGCCCACCAGGTGGAAATCTTCCGGATCATCAAGCGGCTGAACACCGAATCGGGGCTGACCGTCATTTCGGTGTCACACGACCTGAACCTTGCCGCCGCCTACAGCGACCGGATCGCGATGATGGTCAGCGGCACGCTCGCGGCGGTCGGTACGCCGGCCGAAGTGCTCACAGGCGACCGGATCCGCGATGTGTTCAGAACGCCTGTCATCGTCGATACGCATCCGGTACACGGGGTACCACGGGTGTCGCTCCTCGGCTAGGGGGGAGTCACACTCTTCACAGCAGGAAAGGAAGCATCGCGCGTGAGAAGACGAATCATCAGGGAAAAGGTCGTACAGGCGCTCTACGCTTTCGAGATCGGCGGTGACCCCGTGGAACACGTCGTCGAGACGATCCTCCCCGGACTGAAAAATAACCCGGCTGCCTACGAATTCGCGAAGAAGCTCGTTCTCCAGACGATCGCCCATACTCCCGATATCGACACCGTCATCATGGAGAAGGTCACAAACTGGGATTTCAAGCGGATCGCCGTGCTGGACCGGCTTATCCTCAGGATGGGGATCTGCGAGCTCCTCTATTTCAAGGAGATCCCCCCCAAAGTCTCCATGAACGAAGCCATCGAGCTTGCCAAGCTTTTCAGCACACAGCGGAGCGGCCAATTCGTCAACGGGGTTCTCGATGCCGTCCTCAATGACATGAAGGCGGCGGGCGGGCTCTCAAAAGCGGGACGGGGCCTGTACGAGGGGGACGGCACGACCCGTGTCAACAAGACCAAGGGGAAACGCGCAACCTGAACACCGCATGAGCGACCATCCTTCCCCCCTCCCGTCCCCCCCCGATCCCTCTCCCGGGCCTCACGAGGCCCCAC